>CBIMJO010000213.1:0-9993 GCA_966244135.1 uncultured Actinocrispum sp.
CGGAGACATAGCGGAGGTTCCTCCGCTTCTATGGTACCGGCTGTAGGGAAGCATTCGACATGACTGTCACCACCCCTTTTGACAAGGACTCGACAGCCGCTGAGGTCATCCAGGGTGTTGATCTCGCCGGCAAGCGTGCGGTCGTCACCGGTGGCGCTTCGGGGATCGGGATCGAGACCGCCCGGGCGCTGGCGGCGGCCGGCGCCGAGGTCACGCTCGCGGTCCGCAACCTGGACGCGGGCAAGCTGACCGCCGAGGACATCGTCGGCACGACGGGCAACCCGCAGGTCCACGTGGCCTGGCTCGACCTGGCCGACCAGGCGTCGGTCCGCGCGTTCGTGCGCACCTGGGACGGGCCGCTGCACATGCTGGTCAACAACGCCGGTGTGATGGCGATGCCCCTGGCCCGGACGCCCGAGGGCTGGGAGATGCAGTTCGCCACCAACCACTTCGGCCACTTCACCCTCACCACCGGCCTGCACGACGCCCTGGCCGCGGCCAATGGCGCGCGGATCGTGTCGGTGAGCTCGTCCGGGCACCTGCGTTCGCCGATCGTCTTCGACGACATCCACTTCACCGGCCGCGAGTACGACCCCTGGTCCGCCTATGGCCAGTCGAAGACCGCCAACGTCCTGCTCGCCGTCGAGGCGACCCGGCGCTGGGCCGACGACGGGATCACGGCGAACGCGTTGATGCCGGGCGGGATCCGGACCAACCTCCAGCGCTACGTCTCGATGGAGCAGATCGAGGCGGCCCGCCGGCAGATGGGTTCCACCGTGATCGACTGGAAGACCCCGGAGCAGGGCGCGGCCACGTCCGTGCTGCTCGCGGCCTCGCCGCTGCTGGAGGGCGTGAGCGGCAGGTACTTCGAGGACTGCAACGAGGCCCGGCCCAACCAGCCCGGCACCCGCATCGGCGTCGCGGCCTACGCGCTGGACCCCGAGGCCGCCGAGCGGCTCTGGCAGATTTCAGTGGAAACCCTGGTGTGAGGTCGTTCATGGCGCGCTGGACCCGCCGAAGCCCAACAATGGGGTCGTGTTCAGCGAGCTGACCCCCGGCAATGACCGCCCCGCACTGCGTTTCGGCGCCACCGCGTTGACCTACGGCGAACTCGCCGGGGTCGCGGGTGGCGTCGCCGCCCGGATCCGCGACAAGTCCCGGGTGGCGGTGTGGGCGACGCCCAGCATCGAGACCGCGGTGGCGGTCACCGGGGCGCTGCTGGCGGGTGTGCCCGTGATCCCGATCAACCCCAAGGTGGGCACCCGGGAGCTGGAGCACATCCTGTCCGACAGCCGGCCGGACGCGATCATGGCCGGTCCCGGCACCGCCACCCCGCCAGGCGTCGAGCGCCTCGAGGTGGACCTCGGCACGCAAGATGTATACAACGTGCATACCGGTGGTGAACACCCTGCATTCATTGTGTACACATCCGGTACAACGGGACCACCAAAGGGAGTCGTCCTGCCGCACCGGGCCGTCGAGTCCAATTTGGACTCTCTGGCCGAGGCGTGGGAGTGGACCCGGGACGACACCCTCGTGCACGCGCTGCCGCTGTTCCACGTGCACGGGTTGATCCTCGGCATCGTGGGCCCGTTGCGGCGCGGTGGTTCCGTGCGGCACATGGGGAAGTTCGACACCGCGGCGATCGCGGCCGAGCTGACTTCAGGCGCCACCATGATGTTCGGCGTTCCCACGATGTACCACCGGCTCGCGGCCGACGTGGAACGCGATCCCGTGCTGGCCAAGGCTTTCGGGCAGGCGCGGCTGCTGGTGTCCGGCTCGGCGGCGTTGCCCGCCAGCGACCACGAACGGATCGAACGGGCCACCGGCCAGCGGATCGTCGAGCGCTACGGGATGTCCGAGACGCTGATGAACTGCAGCGTCCGGGCCATCGGCGAACGGCGCCCGGGCGCGGTCGGCCCGCCGGTGGACGGTGTGGACGTGCGGATCGTCGACGACCAAGGCGCCCCAGTGGCCCAGGGTGAGGTCGGCGAGATCGAGGTCCGCGGCCCGAACCTGTTCCTGGAGTACCTCAACCGCCCGGACGCCACCGCCGAGGCGTTCCGGGACGGCTGGTTCCGCACCGGCGACGTGGCCACCGTCGACCCGGACGGCTATGTCCGGATCGTCGGCCGCCGCGCCACCGACCTGATCAAGAGCGGCGGCTACAAGATCGGCGCGGGCGAGATCGAGAACGTCCTGCTGGAGCACCCCGACGTGGCCGAGGCCGCGGTCACCGGCGAGCCGGACGACGACCTCGGCGAGCGGATCGTGGCCTGGATCGTCCCCGCCGAGGGCCGCACCCCCGCCGAACAGGACCTCATCGACCACGTCGCCCACCTCCTGACGCCGCACAAACGCCCCCGGGTGGTCCGTTTCCTGGACGCCTTGCCCCGCAACGACATGGGCAAGGTGACCAAGCGCGCCCTGACCGGTGGCTAGACCTTCGCGGGCAGGACCTCCTGCGGAGAGTCAACGTCCTTGCGTGAACGGATCAGCAGGACCGACAGCAGCGCCACGACGATCCCGCTCACTCCGGCGACCACAAAGGAATCCTCCAGTCCGGTGGTGAACTCCTTGCCACCGCGGACAACCGTGCCCAGCACGGCGACTCCGAGCGCGAAACCCAGCTGGCGGAACGTGTTCAGCGCACCCGAGGCCATGCCCGCGCGGTTCTGCGGAACCGTGGCCATCATCGAGCCCGGCAGCGCCTGACCGATCACGCCCACGCCGAGACCGGCGACCGCGAGCCCAGGCAGGACGGCGACCCAGCTGGAACCGGTGTGCAGCAACAGCGCGCCGACGCCGATCCCGAGCAGGCCGAACCCGATGGTGAACCGGGCCGGGATCGAGTGCAGGTGCCGGCCGACGGTGCTGGACACCAGGAACGACGCGACACTCATCGGCAGCAGCGCGAGGCCCGCGGCGAGCGGCTTCATGCCCAGCCCGTTCTGCAGCCAGATCGACAGGAACGGCGAGTACGCGAACGCGGAGAACGACATGAACACCGCGGCCAGCAAGGTCACGCTGAACGCGGGGTTGGCGAACAGCTTGAGGTCCAGCATCGCGTGGTCGCTGCGCAGTTCCACCACCACGAACAGGATCAGCGCCAGCGCGCCGCCGATCAGCCACGCGAGCGTGCCCGCCGCGGTCCAGCCGTCCTCGCCGGCCAGGATCAGGCCGTAGGTGATCGCGCCCGCGCCCACGGTGAAGCTCACCACGCCGGGTACGTCGACGCCGAGCGCGTGCGGGTTGCTGGACTCCGGGATGGCGCGGGCGGTCAGCCAGACCGCGACCGCGCTGATCGGCAGGTTCACCAGGAAGATCGCCCGCCAGTCCAGATATTCGGTGAGCACACCGCCGAGCACCGGCCCAGCCGACGCGGCGACCCCGATCGTGGCACCCCAGATGCCGAGCGCGATCCCGCGCTCCTTGCCTTGGTAGGTCACGTTGATCAGCGCCATCGTGGTCGCGAGCATCGCCGCACCGCCGATGCCCTGCACGACCCGCGCGATGATCAGCACCTCGGGCCCGGGCGCGATCCCGCAGACCAGCGAGGCGACGGCGAACACGAGCAACCCGCTCAGGTAGACCTTGCGGCGTCCGATGTGGTCGGCCAGCGAGCCCGCTCCCAGGACCAACGCGGACAACGCCAGCGCGTACGCGTCCAGCACCCACTGCAGGCCCGTGAACGACGCCTGCAGGTCGCTTGCCATGTCCGGCAGCGCGACCGTCACGATCGTGACGTCCACAAGCAGCATGAACGCACCAACACACACCGCCACCAGCGGTGCCCACTTACCCATGACTCTCACGCCGCAGACTCTGATCGATCGGCGGGCGCGATTGCCATAGGGTTGGCCCGGGTGCAGGTTCTCGACATTGGGTTACGCTGCGCCGGTGGAACTCGACACGATCGACCGCCAGCTGATCCATGCGCTCAACCTGGACGGCCGGGCGCCGTTCAGCCGGATCGCCGAGGTGATGGGCGTGTCCGACCAGACCGTGGCCCGCCGGTACCGGCAGCTGCGAGCCACGACGACCGCGCGCGTGGTCGGGCTGACGTACCCGTGGCGCGTACAGGAGACCCGGTGGTACCTGCGGATCCGGTGCGCGCCGGATGTGTCGGTTTCGGTCGCTTCGGCGTTGGCGCACCGGCCGGACACGTACTGGGTGCGGATGTTGTCCGGCGGGACCGAACTGGATTGTGTGGTGCAAGGCCGCCATCAGGAGCCGGGGACGTTGCTGCTGCAGAAGTTGCCGCGCACGCCCCGGGTTCTGGACGTGAGCGCGCACAGTCTGTTGCATGTGTACCTGGGTGGCGCGGACGAGCACTGCGGGATCATGCACTACCTGACCCCCGAGCAGGCGGATGCGCTGCGGTACAAGGTGTCCACTTCGGACGAAATGGTCGTGCTGGAGGACGCGGACCATCGGATGCTCGCGGCGCTGGAACAGGATGGGCGGGCGAGCTTTGCCGAGCTGGCCAAGGTGACCGGGTGGTCGGAGTCGACGGCCAAGCGGCGGATGGACCATCTGCGGGAGATCGGCGCGTTGTACTTCGACGTCGACATGGACATGCGGGCGCTGGGGTATCCGGTGGAGGCACGGCTGTGGATGTCCGTGCCGCCCAGTCAGCTCGAGGAAGTCGGCCGGGCGGTCGCACAGCATCCGGAGGTGACTTTCGCCGCCGCCACAACGGGTTCACGCAACCTGGTGGCGTCCATCGCCTGCCCCAGCACGCCGGCTTTCTACACATACCTGACGGAGAAGCTGGGCGCGCTGAAGACCGTCGAGAACCTGGAGACGGCGCCGGTCATCCGGACCGTCAAACGCGGCGCCACGCTCGTGGCGAACTGATCAGAGGCGGGATTTCCAGCTGCCGTGGGGTTCCAGGTGGGCCGTGCGGGTGTCGTCGGGGTGGCGCTCGAGGCGGATGAGCAGGTAGTCCGTGGACAGCTGCTCGGCGAGGCCCTCGCCCCACTCGATGACGACCGCCGCGTCGGTCAGATCGGTGTCCAGGTCGAGGTCGTCGACTTCCTCGATGTGGCCGATCAGGCGGTAGGCGTCGACGTGCACGAGCTTCACGCCCCGGCCGGCCGGGCCGGGCTTGTGCACGCGCTCGATCACGAACGTGGGCGAGCTGACCCGGCCCAGCACGCCGAGGCCTTCGGCGATTCCGCGCACCAGAACGGTTTTGCCCGCGCCGAGCGGACCGGCGAGCAGGACCAGGTCGCCCGCGGTCAGCAGTGCGCCGATCTTCCGTCCGAACTCGACGGTGTCCTCGACGAGAGGGAGTTTCATGCTCGTATCCGTGTTCGTGCTCATGCCCTGCGCCGCCACCATCTCCGACCCGCTCCACGACCGCTTGCACACTGCCGGACCAGGTCCATCAGGCTGAGGTTGACCGTGTCCGGCTGTTCCATGATGACCATGTGCCCGGCGCCGCGCGCCCGGACCAGCTTGGCGTCCGGGAGTTCGGCGGCCATCCGCTCCGCGTGCGAGAACGGGGTCATCCGGTCCCGGTCGCCGCTGAGCACGAGCACATAGCAGTGCTGCAGACCCGCTAATGCCGCGTATCTGTTGTGGCTGCCCAAAGTATCGATGAAGTCGGCGAGCACCCGCACCGGCGTGACGTCGAGCATGTCCATCAGGAAGTCCACGAGCCGGGGCGAGACGCTGCGGCTGCCGAAAGCCACCAGGCGCACGGCGCGGCGGGTGAGCTGGCCACCGGCGGCACGGACGAGTTCGACCAGACCCGGTTGCCAGTCGGCCAAAGTGCCGACGCTGCGCGTCAAAGGGTTGTAGCGGGACAACATCGGCCGGGGCAGGCCGCTGGATCCGATCTCCCCAGCGGAGGTTCCGATCAATGCGACGCCGCGGACCCGGTCGGCGAACAGCTCGGGCTTCTGCTCGGCCAGCGCCATGATCGTCATGGCCCCCATCGAGTGTCCAACCAGGATGATCGGGCCTTTCGGGACCACTGCGCGTAAAACCGCGTCCAGGTCACGGCCGAGCTGCTCGATGGTGCTCGACTGGTGCGATGCCCGGCCGGACCGGCCATGGCTGCGCTGGTCGTAGAGCACCTGCCGGACCCTGGGCTGGGTCTGTTCGGCGAACATCCGGCGCTGGAAGTGCCAGCACAGCCGGTTCACCGCGAACCCGTGCACCAGAACCACGGTGATCTCAGGGTTTCCGCCGTCGTCCGGGTCGACTTCCTCGACGGACAAAGGAACACCGTCGTCAGCGGCGACGGTGCAGGTACGGGTCGGTTTGAGCTGCCCGAACGGCTCGTCGGCGTACAGGTCCTCGATGTCGCGCCGTTTCGAGCGGACCGCGGCTCCTATGGCCGCACCAGTTGCCACGACACCCAATACCCCGCCGATCACTCCGGCAACCCGCCCGTTCACTTCACCCCCAGATAGCGGCGGCGCACGCGAGGACGGTACATGTTCGTGACGATCTCATAGTCGATGGTGCCCAGCAGGTCCGCCCACTCTCTGGCGGTCGGTTCACCGCGGTCGCCCGGGCCGAAAAGCAGCACTTCATCGCCGGGTTTGACGTCGTCGTCCCCACAGTCCACGACGATCTGGTCCATGCATACCCGGCCCACCACGGGCTTGCGCACGCCGTTGACGAGAACCTCAAGCCGCCCCGACAAACCGCGCGGTACGCCGTCCGCGTAACCGACCGGCACGAGCGCGAGCGTCGTGTCGCGGTCGGCGGTCCAGGTCTGGCCGTAGGACACCGACTCGCCCTCGGGGGTCCGCTTCGCGTGCACCACGCTTGACCGGAACGTCATCACCGGGCGCAGATCCTCGGGCTGCGGCACCGGGTTGAGCCCGTACATCGCGATCCCGACCCGGACCATGTCGTAGGACAGGTCCGGGCGGGTCAGCGTGGCCGCCGAGTTCGCGAGGTGCCGCAACGGGGTCAGGCCGGCCTCCCGGGCGACCTCGTAGGCCCAGTCGAACCGGGCCCGCTGGCGCTCGATCGACGGGTCGCCGGGCTCGTCCGCGCTGGCCAGGTGCGACCAGATGGCGGCAACGTCGTGGTCCTTGGCCGCGGTCACCAGCTCCCGCCACAGCTCAGGCGGGCAGCCGTTGCGGTTCAGCCCGGTGTCGATCTTGAGGTGGATCCTGGCCCCCTCGGCCGCCTTGAGCTCGTCCAGGCTGGCCACGGACAGGTCCACGCCCGCCGCGACGGCCTCGCTCAGATCCTCGCCCGCCGAGTAGAGCCAGGCCAGGATGGGCGCCTCGATGCCGTTCGCACGCAGGTGCAGGGCTTCCGGGGCGGAACAGGAGCCGAGCCAGGTCGCGCCGCCTTGCAGCGCGGCCCTGGCCACGGGCACGGCGCCATGGCCGTAGCCGTCGGCCTTGACCACGGCCATGACTCGGGCGTGTGCGCGCTCGGCGAGCAGGGCGACGTTGTGCCGCAGGGCGTCGAGGTCGACGACCGCCTCAGCACGTGGCGCGTTCTGGTCGGACATAACGTCGCCCATGGTCGCACACGACGAATGTCAGGCTCGGGTGAGGAAGAACTCGTCCGAGGTCCGGCCCTCGAGAATCAGCCAGTCGAGCCTGCCGTTGACCACATAGTCACCGTATGGGGTGACGGCCACGGTCGTCGGTGCCGAGATCGGCCAGGCCCGGTGGCTGCGGGTCGTCGCGGCGCTCCACCGGCCCACCGGGTCGAGCACGCTCACCGCGTCCACGCCCGGCCCACCGAACGAGTTGGTCACCGCGACCAATGCCCCGTCCGGTCGCAGCGCCAGGCCGTCCCCGCCGGTCAGCGGCCGGTCCAACCGGACCTCGTCGACCCGGCCGGTGAGCGTGGAGATCCGCAACAGCCTGCCGGTCGAGTAGTTGACCACCAACAGGAAGCCCAAGGGGTGCCAGACGATCCCGTTCACGCCGATGTCGGGCGCGCCGAGCCTCGGGTCGGTGACGAACGGGGTCGCGCGGCCCTGCGGGTCGACGCGGGTGATCGTGGCTGTACGGATGTCGGTGACATAGGCGTTGCCGGCCCAGTCGATGGCCAGATCGTTCGGCGAGGTGCCGAACTTGGCCAGGTGCAGCGTCCGGCCGGTGCGCAGGTCGAAGATGCCAACGCCGGTCGACGTGGCGGCCAGGATCCGGTTGTGGATGGCGTCAACGTGCACGCCAAACGTTTGCGTGACCTGCGGGTCGTGCACGAGGGTGCGGACCTCGCCGTCAGGCCGGACCACTGAGATGTCGCCATGCTGGTACGAGCCGATCAGGAACGCCTGCCTGGTCGGATCCCACGTCACGCCTTCGGGGTGCAGCGTGGGGCCGTGCCCGGCGATCACACTCGGGTACCGGCCGGCCGCCGCGGTACCGCTGACCAGCACCAATCCGGCCAGCACCAGGAGTAACAGCCTTCTCATCAGAACTCCTCCTTAGTTCAGGGTACTTACCCTAATCAGTGTTCTGATACTCATCAATGCATTTACCGGAAGTAGGCTGTCGCGATGCGGATGCCGGTGTCGGAGCGCCTCGGCGGCGACTTCAAGCAGGTCGTGGACGATCTGATGACGGCGAAGCAGGCGGCGGTGAAACCGGCCGGGCTGACCGTGCCGCAGTACTCGGCGCTGCTGTGCCTTGTGGACAACCCGGGGATCTCGGCCGCGGCGCTCGCGCGGATGTGCCGCGTGACCCCGCAGACGATGACGACGATCCTGCACAACCTGGAGTCGGCCGGGCTGATCGCGCGAACGCCGCATCCCTGGCACCGCAACATGTTGGAGACGCGGCTGACCGAAGCCGGCCAGGCCGCGTTCGAGATCGCGGACAGGCGGGCCGTCTCGGTGGAACGACGGCTGGCCGCCGAGTTCAGCGACGAGGAGCGGGCACAGCTGCGATCGTTGCTGCGGCGCGCTTCCACCGTCCTGACCGACGAGACTCCGGCCTGGGAAACGGAATTCGCCGACTAAGATCCAGTTGTGCACACGTCGTACACACCCTGTGTACTACCGATATACAACGTGCATACCGGGTGTATACATGTCGCCCGGCAAGACCTCCACCCTTGACATACCCACTTCGTTCTAAACCGAACAAAGTCCGCGCGGGTTCGGGCCGAATGGGCTGGTCGCGACACTAATGACCGGGGCGCGTGACAGCTGTGTCCACCCCGGTTCGTATCAAATCAGGCGACAATTTGGTGCGGATGTGACCAAGTTGGGCCTCACTCAGTTGGGGGATACTGTAAGTTCGATCAGTGGCGCAAGACAGGGCGGTCCGCCGGCGGGCGGCGCATTTGGGCCCGGAGAAACGACGGCCCCTCATTCTTGACTCCGCCCTGCAGGTGTACCTCGCGCATGGCTACCGAGGCACATCGATGCAGGCCGTCGCCGATGCGGCGGGAGTTACCAAACCCGTGGTGTACGAATGTTTCAAGAACCGCGACGAGTTATTGCTGGCGCTGCTGAGCCGCGAGGAGAAAAAGCTGTTCGACGCGGTCATCGCGGCGCTGCCGAACATGCCGTCGTTCGACGACGTGGAGGCGCTGATCACCTCCGGGCTCACCGCGTTCCTCCAGGCGGCGACCGAGGCCCCCGACTCGTGGCGAGTGGTCTTCGAGTCCTCACGCAACTCCGAGTCCGCGGTGGCCCGCCGGGTGCGGGCGGCGCGCGACACCGTTCTGGGACGGTTGCGCGACCTCGTGATCATGTATCTGTCCACCATCGACGTGGCCGACACCGAGCGCAAAGCCCCTGTACTGGCCGAGTTGCTGGCGTCGATCTGCGAGAGCTGCGGCCGGATGATCGTGGTCGAGAAGATGCCGTGGACGCCCGAGGACCTGGCGAACTACGTGTCGCGCCTGATGACGTTGGGCGTCAGTAAAGCCTGACCTCACGGATGGCGTCCGGAATCGCCGCCGCCACAGCCGAAGCGGGCGCCGGGGCGCCGCTCGCGGCCAGGGTCCCGGCGAGCCCATGGATGTAGGCGGCGCAGCCCGCGGCCAGCCAGG
>CBIMJO010000214.1:0-9992 GCA_966244135.1 uncultured Actinocrispum sp.
TTGCGGGCGATGGTGGCGCGGAGGATCTCGCGGTGTTCGTAGGCGACATCGCGGCCTTTGCTGCGGCCGGGGGAGACCGACCACTGCCGGTACAGCTCCGCCTCCTCCCGCAGGGTCTTGGCGATCTCGAACAGGCGGCGGTTGCGGCAGCCGTCCAGCAGGGCCAGGTGGAAGTCGGCATGCGCTTCAGCCCAGCTGCGCGTGGTCGAGTCGACTGCCTCACCGTAGGGCGTGCGCTCCAGGACGTGGTGCGCGGCGACGACTTTGGCCTCCCAGTCCACGTCACCGTCCTGGATGGACAGTCGCAGCACCATGGTCTCCAGGTTGATCCGCGCCTCGGTCAGCTCGGCGAGGTCGTCCAGGGACAACGGGGTCACGATGAAGCCGAGGTGCGGCTGGGACCGGACCAGACCGGCGGCGGCGAGCTTGGTCAGCGCCTCCCGGGCGACCCCGACACTGGTACCGTACTTCGCGCACAGGTCGGGGAACTTCAGCCGGGCACCGGACTCGAGCGCCCCGCTGAGGATGTCCGTGCGCAGCGCCTCGTACAGGGCGTCGGTGCGGGTAGGGCCGTTGCCGTTCTTCGCCATTTTCGAATCATAGGCCGTTCGACAGCAACTTGGCGAACTTGTGCAACTTTCGAAACTAGGTTGACATGTCGAATACGCGGGGGTGTACTGGGAAACAGGATCGCTGCAGAACGGGAGCTGCCTGATGCGCATCGCCAACATCGCCGGCCGGCTGAGCCTGATGACCGGGCCCACCCAAGCCGTGGACCTCGCCGACATCAGTGCCGGGCGGTTCGGCCCGGACGTCCAGTCCGCGTACGAGCGATGGGACGAACTGCGCGAGTACGCCAAAGAGGTGGACCTGTCCACCGCGCGCGAGGTCGGTCCCGAGGACTTCGGCAACCCCGTGCCCGCGCCCCGGCAGGTGTTCGCGATCGGCCTCAACTACGCCGACCACGCCGCCGAGTCGTCGTTCGCGATCCCGGACAGCCCGGCCGTGTTCACCAAGTACGTCACCTCGCTGACCGGTCCGACCGGCCGGATCTCCCTGCCGGATGGCAAAGTCGACTGGGAGGTCGAGCTGGTCGTGGTGATCGGCCGTGTGGCGCATAAGGTCGCCGCGGCGGACGCCTGGGACCACATCGCCGGAGTCACCGTCGGGCAGGACCTGTCCGAGCGGGTGCTGCAGATGGCCGGCCCGGCGCCGCAGTTCAGCCTGGCCAAGTCCCATCCCGGGTTCGGGCCGCTGGGGCCGGTCGTGGTCACCCCGGACGAGCTGGACGACCCGGACAGCCTCGAACTGGGCTGCCTGGTCAACGGCGAGAAGATGCAGTCCGGCTCCACCCGCGACCTCGTTTTCCCGGTGCCGCAACTGATCGAGCGGCTGTCCGCGGTGACGCCGCTGCTGCCTGGGGATGTGATCTTCACCGGTACCCCGTCCGGCGTCGGGATGGGCCGTAAACCCCCGCGGTTCCTGCAACCCGGCGACGAGCTGGTCACCTACGTGACCGGCGTGGGGGAGATGCGGCACACCATGACCGGGCAGTGACACGGACAAGGAGTCACGAAGATGTCGCTCCACGGACTGTCGTCCATCACGATCGGCGTGCCCAACGTCGCCGAAACCGTTGCCTACTATCAAGAGTTCGGCTTGGGCGGCGGTGGTGACCGACTGACCACAACGGACGGTGGCGACCAGCTGCGCGTGGTGGAAACGCCCGTCCGGCGGCTGGTGGAACTACGGGTGGCCGCCGATCACGAGGACGACCTCGGCGCGGTCGCCTCGCGCATCACCGCTCTGGGCTTCGCCGTCGATCGAACACCCACATCGGTGAGCGCGGTCGAACCGGCCTCGGGCATCCGCGCGGTCGTCCAGGTCGCGCCTCGCATTGTGCAGCAACCGAAACCCGCGATCGCCTACAACCGGCCGGGGGACGCGCCACGGCGAGGCCGGTCGCCGGGCGTGCTGCGCACCGGCCCGGTGCGGCCGCGCAAACTCGGGCACGCGGTGGTCGGTTCGGTCGACGGCCCGGCCACGATCCGGTTCTTCACGCAAGGTGTCGGGTTCCGGGTCAGCGACGAGATCAAGGGCGAGGGCGCGTTCCTGCGCTGCTCGACCGACCACCACAACCTGCTGGTGCTCAACCAGCCCATCAACTACCTGCACCACACCTCCTGGCAGGTCGACGACGTCGACGAGGTCGGCCGGGGCGCGTCCGCGATGCTCGACGGTCACCCGGAACGTCATGTCTGGGGCCTGGGCCGGCACCACGCGGGCTCGAACTTCTTCTGGTACCTCAAGGATCCGGCGGGCAACTTCAGCGAGTACTACTCGGACATGGACTGCATCGCCGACGACCAGCTGTGGACGCCGGAGGTCCTCGAAGGCGCGAAAGGACTGTTCAACTGGGGCCCGCCCCCGCCACCGTCCTTTTTGCACCCCGAGGACCTCGCCGCCCTGATGACGGGCAGCCACTCCCGCTAGTGTCCCGCGCCGGACCTCCGGCGCGGGACACTAGAACTCCAGTGCGCCGCCGGCGAGCCACTCGGCTCCGGTGGCGTACAGGCGTTCCACGACCGGTCCGCGCAGCTCGGGAAGATCCGTGAGCACCGGCATTCCCTTGTGGTGCTGGGTGTACAGCATGTGCCTGCAGCCGTGCGGGAACCTGTCCAGCAGGTCGTGGTCGAGGTCGGGCCGCTCGTGGGCGTGCACCGCGTCCAGCCGGTCCTTCTCATAGATCGGCTGGCGCAAGGCGGGCCGCCAGGCGCCGTCGCGTTCCTCGACGAAGTCGTAGAACCGCCCTATGCCGACCACATCGCACACCACACCGTGCAACGTGACGCGCTGGGCGATGACTACTTTGGACTGGGCGATCGCGCGACGGCCGTGGATCGTGGTCCAGATGCCGCCGAGGGTGTGGTGGACGACCGCGCCCGCCTCGAAAGCGTCCCGGCAGGCGTCCACAAAGGCCGGAGCCGGGCCCCGGTACCAGCTGCTGTGCATGCGGCCGTCTTCGTGCCACGTGCCCAGCAGCTCGGTCCAGAACCCGGCATCGCGCCAGAGCACCCAGTTCTCGATGAGGGTGCGGATCGGTTCGGTCATGAGATCGGCAGCTGCCGTTGGCCGCTCTGCACGTTCACCCAGATCAGGTCGGTAAAGTCGTCGATGGTGGGCATGTTGACGTGTACAGCGCCCGCCTTCACCTTGGCCGCCAGCTCGAAGCCGCGATAGGTGTCGCCGGACAAGATGGCCGAGGTGAGCCCGTAGAACGTGCGGTTGGCCTGCTCGATGGCCTCCTCTGGGGTGTCCACCGGCTGCACGATGGTGACTGGTCCGAAGGTCTCCACATTGGACACCATGGCCTCATCGGGCACGTCGACGAGAATGGTCGGCTCGTACACCTGGCCGTCGTACTTGCCGCCGGTCAATGCCTTGGCGCCCAGGGAAAGCGCCTCGGAGACCCGCTCGTGCACGCTGGCGAGCGCCTGCTGGGTGATCAGCGGGCCGATGATGGTGTCCGGGTCCTGCGGGTCGCCCAGCCGCAGGGTCTTGGTCTTCTCGACGAACCGGCGCAGGAATTCGTCGTGGATCCCGCGCTGAACCAGGATCTTGCGTGCGTTCATGCAGATCTGGCCCTGGTGGAAGAACGCGCTGAAGGTCGCGCACCGCACGGCGTAGTCGATGTCCACGTCGTCCAGGATGATCATCGGGGTTCTCGAAGAACTCGTCGGCGATCGCCTTGGCCTCGCCGGGGGCGTGCGTCACGACGTTGATGACACCGGGCGGGAACCCGCCTGCTCGGCGATCTCCGCGACGATCAGGCCCGCGGACACCGGCGCCAGCTCGGAAGGCTTGACCACCACGGTGTTTCCCGCCGCGATCGGCTGCAATACCGCGCGCCAGGACAGAATGCTGGCTCCGTTCCACGGGGTGAAGCTGGCCACGACCCCGAGCGGGCGCCGCACCGCGGTGGAGTACGTACCGGGCACGTCGGACTGCAAGATGTCACCCCTGGGCAGGTAGACCCACACGTTCAACGTCCGGTGAGGAAGCCGAGCAAGGCGTCGGTCACGGCTCTCGGCTGTTCCTCGGCCACGAAGTGCCCGGAGTTCGCGATCTTGGTGACCCGGACATCGGTTCCCGACGCTGGCAGCAGGTAGGCCAGGTAGTCGTAGTTGAACTCCGAGCCCAGGCCGAGCATCGGCGCGCCCACCGGGCCGTAGCCCTTGCGGTCCTCGATGTCCTGGTAGAACGCCTGGTACCAGGCGTTGCCCGCGCGAATGGCGTCCGGCTGAGAGTAGGCCCGGGCGTAGAGGTCGCGGTCGTACTCGGTGAGCCCGGCCTTGTTGATCAGCAGGTTGTCGAACAGCCAGTCGACCATCGGGCGGAAGCGTCCGGCCAGCAGCTGCTCCGGCAGACCGCGCAGCTGGTTGAATGCGAACCACCACACGTGCACCGGCGGCGCCGGGTTGGGCAGCAGCGGGATCTGGAACATGCTCTCGTCCGGGTGCGCGACGTCCATCAGCGTGACCGTGCGGGTGGTTGGCGGCGAAGCTGAACGCCACCATGGCACCGATGTCGTGCCCGGCGATGTGTGCCCGCGTGTACCCGAGCGACCGGATCAGCTCGTAGATGTCCCGCGCCATGGTCTTCTTGTCGTAGCCGCCCTGCGGCTTGCCCGAGCCGCCCATGCCCCGCAGGTCGACCGCGATCACGCGGTACTTCGCGGCCAGCGTCGGCATGATCTTGCGGAACTCCCACCAGGTCTGCGGCCAGCCGGGCAGCAGGACCAGCGGCTCGCCCCGGCCACCGGTGACGTAGTGCAACCGCACGCCGTTGACCTGGGCATAGCCGTTGCTGAAGCCACCGGGCAGCGAGCGGGCCAGGTCGGCGGGCTCGGCATGGGCCGCCTCGCCGGTCGCTGCCAGCGTCGCGGTGGCGATACCCAGGGAGAAAAGGCTGCGTCGATCCATGAACATCATCCTGCTGCTCGCGCGGGCGCGTGCGTGAGTGGTGATCTCGCCAACGAGGGACGGTTTCCGGACGAACCGAACGTCTCCCGGTAGGTGGCCGGTGCCACCCCCAGCAGCCTGCGGAAATGCGGCCGCAGCGCGGCGGCCGAGGAGAACCCGCAGTGCCGCGCGACCTCGTCGACCGGCATGACCGTGGCCTCGAGCAGCTGCTGCGCCCGGATCACCCGCTGGTGGGTCAGCCACGTGCCGGGCGCGGCGCCGGTGATCTCGCGGAACCGCCGGTCGTAGTTGCGCCTGCTCATGTGCGCCCGCTGGGCGAGCGTGTCGACCGGGAGCGTGTTGTCGAGCTGGGTCAGGGCCCAGGTCATCGTCTCGGCGACCGGGTCGTCGTCCTTCAGGTCGGGCATCGGCGACTCGATGTACTGGGCCTGGCCACCCGGCCGGTGCGGCGGCACGACCATGCCCTTGGCCAGCCGGTTCGCCACCTCCGCGCCGCACATCGTGCGGATCAGGTGCAGGCCGAGATCCATCCCGGCCGCGCCACCACCCGCGGTGAGCACGTCGCCGTCATCGACGTAGAGCACCGACTCATCGACCTTCACCTTGGGATGCAACTGGGCCAGGTAGCCGGCCATCGCCCAGTGCGTCGTCGCCGGGCGGTCGTCGAGCAGACCCGCTGCGGCCAGCACGAACACCCCGCTGCACAACCCCGCCACCCGCGCACCTCTCGCGTGCGCCGCCCGCAACGCCTCCAGCACCGGCTCCGGCGGGTTCTTGCCCACCGCCCGCCAGTTCGGCACGATCACCAGGTCCGCATCCGTGATCGCCGCAAGGTCGTAGGGCGCTGGGCAGGCCAGGCCGCCGCCCTTCAACGCGGCCTCGGGCTCGCCCCCAACGACCTGCACCTCCAGGCCTGGCAGCTCCCCATGCTGCACGGCCATGTCGAACACCCCGAACGCGAACGACAGAATGCTCATCGGCACCCCATCGAACACGACAACGACAAGCTTCATTGACTCCACCCCATCCCCAGACGTACGGGTGCAGTCTCACACGACAAGCCGGATATGCCCTATACGGACGCGTCAGCCGGAGTCGGCGTCGAAGTGCAGGTGGGAGGTGATCCGGTAGCGGTCGCCGCGGTAGACGGAGCTGGTGAGCTCGACGACGCGGCCGTGGATGTCGCGGGTGAGGCGTTCGATCTGCAGGATCGGGGCGTAGATCGGGACGTCCAGCAGTTCGGCCTGGCCGGGGTTGGTGACGGCGGGTTCGAGGGTCTGCACGGCGTCGGACACCGTGATGCCGAACCGTTCCCGCAGCAGCTGGTAGAAGCTGCCGGTCTCCATGTCCGCCGGGGCGAGGCCGGGGACCAGACCCGCCGGGAGCTGGAGGGACTCGATGGCGATCGGTTCGTCGTCGACGTAGCGGACCCGGGTGATGCGCAGGACCGGCGTGCCTGGATCGAGTTCGAGTCGGGCCGCGCGGGCAGGGCTGGCCGGGGTGGTGGCGAACTCGACGACCTGGCTGGTCCAGTGGCCCTCGGCGGGTGGGACGCCCAGGCTGGTGTTGGTGGCGGTGAGTTCCTGGGTGACCTTGTGCGGGCTGGTGAACGTGCCGCGGCCGCGTTGCCGGACCAGCAGGCCCGAGCGGGTCAGCTCCTCGATCGCCGCCCGCACGGTCGGCCGGGACACACCCAGTTCGACCGCGAGATCACGCTCCGAGGCCAGCCCGGTGCCCGGCCCGGCGTTCTCGATCACGCTCAGCAGGTGCCGGCGGACGCGGTCGCGCTTGGCGGTCTGCGGCCGGTCGGGCACCTCCTCGGCGGCGGTCACGGCACCGTGTTCCGGGGCGCGAACCGGACGCGCTGCCGGGGCAGGGCGCCCAGCGCTCGCAGCCGGTGGAGGTGTCCGGGCAGGCGCTGCACGAAGTCAGCATAGCCGCGGGACACCGGCGACCACGCCGTCTCGGCCAGCGCGCACAACCGGGGGAACGCCAGGTGCCGCACGTGGTCCGGGGTGGGCGCGTGCTCGGTCCAGAGCTGCGCCTGCGTGCCGAGCACCCCGGCCTGCGTCCCGTCCGGCGAGGCGATCGGCAGACCGCCCGCGAGCGGGTCGAACCGGTGGACGTCCTGCAGCGTGGTGATCAGCTCGCGCGGCGGCTGGTCCCCGGTGTCGCCTTCGGGGTAGTCGAAGTAGGTCGAGGTGTGCGGGGCCATGATCACCTGGTGGCCGCGGTCCACAGCGAGCGCGCCATGGACCGCGTCCCGCCACGCGGTCAACGTCATCCCCGCGGGCAGCGAACCGGGGGAGTGGCCGGTCTCGTCCCAGCACACCGCCCGCCGCCCGAGTTCCTCCAGCGTCGTGTGCAGTTCGCCGAGGAACCAGCCGCGGAGTTCCGCAGTGCTTTGCAGCCCAAGGGAAGCTGCGCGGGCCTGTGCGTCGGGGTTGGTTTCCCATTGCACGGTCGGGCATTCGTCGCCGCCGATGTGCAGATGCGGGGATGGGAACACCGCAGCGGTCTGGCTGAGCACGTCCCGGCAGAACTCGAACGCCTTGTCGTGCACGCCAAGGATATCCGGGCTGACACCCCACTCCGTCCACACTGGAATCGGGGTGTCCGGCCGGTTGCCGAGCTCGGGATAGGCGGCCAGCGCGGCGCGGACGTGCCCGGGCAGGTCGATCTCCGGGACGATCCGCACCCCGCGAGCCGCGGCGAACGCGACGAGCCCGCTCAATTCGTGTTGCGTGTAATAGCCGCCGTGCGGTTCGCCGGTGAAGACCGTGCTGCCCGCAGGCCCGACCATCGACTCGGTGCGCCACGCGCCGACCTCGGTCAGCTTGGGCCGGCCGTCGATCTCGATCCGCCAGCCCTGATCGTCGGTCAGATGCAGGTGCAGCACGTTGTACTTGTGCAGCGCCAACAGATCGACGAACTCATAGAGGAACTCCAGCGGCATGAAGTGGCGGGCCACATCGAGCAGCACCCCACGCCACGGCAGCCGGGGAGTGTCCTGGATCCGCAGGCAGGGCAGCAGGGCGGGGCCGTCGAGCGGAAGCAGCTGGCGAATGGTCTGAACTCCATGCAACAGGCCCGCTTCGGTGCTCGCCTCCAGCTGTACCTCCTCCGGCGTGATCACCAGGGAGTAGCCCTCCGGCCCGAGGGCGTCATCGTCCACGAGGTCGAGCCGGATGCCCGGTCCACTGTGGAAGGACGCGGGCCGGTCGAGGTAGTCGATCAGCAGCTGGGTGGCCCGCCCGGCGCCGGACCCCGCCGAGATGTGCAGTGTGGGCGAGACGGTGAAGTAGCCGCTGTCCCGCGTGAGGCCGGCCGGATAGGGGATCAGCATCGGCGACAGGACTCCTTCGTGTGGTGGCGGGGTGGCCTGGCGGCGCAGGGGCCACCCCGCCGGTCAGTGGGTTTCCTTGGCAGGCCTGCGAACCCGCCCACGAGTTCGCAGGCCTTGATCACGAACTAGCAGGGCCCGAGGTCACGCCACTGCGCGGTCGGGCCGGGCTCGGACCCCTGGGTCCACCAGTTGGCCTGCCACAGGTGGGCGTTGTGCTTCACCCGCTGGCCTTCCAGGTACACCGTGCCCCAGTCCCACTCCGGCGCGGTCGAGCAGTCCGCGGGGGGATTGGTCGGCGGGGTCGTCGGCGGGCCGGTGGGCGGTGTGGTGCAGCCGTTCACAGTGTCCACATGGGACGTTCCGGCGGACCGGTACTGCGCGGCGCGGGCGACCGCGTCGGCGGGCGAGACGACCTGGTTGCCCGCGTAGTAGGTCCAGTCGACCTGTTCGGTGTAGACACTGTTGCCGCCGGAATGCCCTGCGGTGTCAATGAACCACATGTTGTAGTTGATGGACATCGGCGTGCGCGGGTACACCGGGTTGCCCTGGGCGTCCGTCGTGTGGTCGGCCGTCAGGACACCGTCGATGTAGTAACGCACGTGCTGGCCGGACACCTGGGTGACCAGGTCGTGCCAGCCGTCCATGCTGCGGTTCTGCGACGTCGACTGCCGCAGGCCGTCCCATGTCGGGTTGTTCCAGTAGGTGTACCAACTGGTTTGGTAGTTCGCCTGGGGGCCGCCCCACCCGCCGTTGGGCAGGTACTCGGCGAAGTCGAGCTCGCTGTAGAGCGGGTCGCGGTCGTAGCGCAGCGGCGAGATGGTGAAGTAGGTTTCGTTGACGTGGTCGCCGTCCGTGCCGCTGGCCGGCGCGTCGGTGAACCGGATCCGGCTGGCGTAGGTGCCTTCCCAGAATCGCCGCTCGCTCTGGAACAGCTCCGAGTGGGTGGTCCCGTTCGCGGTGCCGTCGGTGCTGGCGGCCAGCTGGGCGACGCGTTCGCCGTTCACCGTGGGGAAGGTGATGTTGCTGGTCAGCCAGCGTGCACCGGGCACGCCCGGGCTGCCGACATCGTTGCGGGTGGTCCACTTGGCGCCGCTGAACGCGGGGTCGGCAGGGGAGGTGTAGCGGAAGTCGTCGAACAATACACCGCAGTCCGTCGCGGCGTTCGCAGTGGCGGCGCTGCTGGTGGTGATCGCGATGGTGGCGGCGGCAACCGTGGCCAGGGCGCTCAACGCCGCGGCCGTGATCTGAAGTCTGCAGGGCATGGGGTCTCCTCGGGATCGCTGTACCGCGGGAGCTCCGATTGGTCTAGACGAATCAGATGGGTGAACCATCCTCCTGACCATTGGTAAAGTCAAGACCCGACGAGAAATGACCTTTGGTAAGGTGGCTACGGCTCGAAGGCGAGGGGTTGAGCGACGGTGCGGTGGACGCATCGGGGCGAAGACGATCAACGACTGACCCGGCGGCCCCATGCCATGGACGCACTTGGGTCAGTGACAGGTAGTACGTGGTCAGGCAGGTTCACGTGCTGATAGCGGCGAAGTGGCGCCCTCGTGCTTGCGCACGAAGAATTCCTGCAGTTCCAGGTGCCGGAACTGGACGGCGACCCCGGCCATCCGCAGCAGACCCGCGTTGTGGGCCCAGTCCAGGAACTGGGCCGGCCG
>CBIMJO010000215.1:0-9989 GCA_966244135.1 uncultured Actinocrispum sp.
AGCCGACGTATCAGGGCCTCGGCTACTACCAGCAGCCCGAGCCGCCGCGGAACCGCAAGAACCTGGTGATGATCTTCTCGATCGTGGCCATAGTGGTGATCGTGGCCGCGGTGGTGACGATCGTGCTGCTCAACCGGGACAGCGGCGAGACGCCGCAGACCCAGCCGACGACCTCGTCCTCGTCGTCCAGCAAGCCGACGTCCGCCTCCGCTTCGGCCAAAGCGGATCCGTTGCAGCCGCGCAACTCCGGCTGGACCGTGATCAAGAACGACAAGGCGCGGCTGATCTACGAGGTGCCGCCGGCCTGGCGAGTGGTCGGCAACGGGACGCTGGCCAGCGAGCAGCTGCCGGACGTGAAGCTCAGCTCGCCCGCCGACATCGGCTCGTACAAGTGCGAGAACAACAGCTACACCCGCGGCGGCCTGGGCGCCGGGATCGTGGCCAAGACCGACCCGGCCAAGCAGGCGGGCGACATCGCGAAGGCGTTCGGCGCGCAGTTCTACAGCAGCGGCACCGCCACCGTCGAGGCCGGCGAGCCCAAGCAGGTGACGCACAAGGACACCGACGGCAAGTCGATGAAGGGCCTGCAGGTCGACGCGATCATCACCACCACCGGCAACAACTGCCTGGCCACCAAGGGAAAGGTGTCCGTGCTGGTCTTCGAGTCCGGCGCCGACCTGCAGTTCTTCGTGGTCAACGGTGACCTCGCGGGCGGCCCCGCCGACCCGCCGCCACCCACCGAGGCCGACCTGCAGAAGATCGTCGACAGTGCCCGCGGCTAGTCGTTGTGCCGGGCGACGAGGGCGCGTAGGGCGGCGATCTCGTCGGCCAGCGCCTTGCGGCCCGCGTCGGTGATGCTCACCCAGGTCCGCGGGCGCTTGCCCTCGTAGCCCTTGTGCACGTCGACCAGGCCCGCTTCGTGCAGCACGGTGACGTGCCGGGACAGGTTGCCCGCGGTGAGGTCCAGCGCCTCGCGCAGGTAGCCGAACTCGACCTGTTTGGACTCCGCGGCGATCGTGAGAATCCCGAGCCGGTGGCGCTGGTGGACGACGTCGTTCAGCTCGTTGGTCGGATACGCGCTCATGTGGGAGCCCGGCGGGACGTCAGCAGCGCGATCACGCCGCCGATGATAAGCACCGCCGCGGGCAACACCAGGTCGTACAGCACGAGTTCTCGCCCATCCGTGTCGAATGACCCGAACTGCATGGAGAAGCCCTGCAGGTTGACGTACACCGAGACGACAGTGAACAGCAATCCGACCGCACCGACCAGCGTGCTGCGCTCCACCCACGCCAGCACCAGTACGGCGACCGCGATGACCAGCAGGGCGCTGTAGCCATAGATCATGTAGACGCCGATGGCCGCCAGCGTGACCATGCCGAACAGCGTGCCCACCGGGTAGGCCACCGACCGCCACCGCGGCACGCGCATGCCCAGGAGGAACGCGATCGCCGCGACAGCCGCCGAGACGAACAGAACCGGCAGGTTGACCTCGGGGGTGGAGTACAGAGTGTTCCTGGGCGCCAAGGTCTGTTCCAGGATGGGCACCCCGAACACGAACCCCACCAGCCCCGCTCCGGCCGCGATGACGTAGCCGCGGATGTCGGCCTCCACGCCGACCCGCAGTGCGCGCCTGCGGTACCACCAGATCGTCGCACCGAACCCGATCAGCAACGCCAGCATCCAGTACCACTGCACCAGCACCTCATGTTCCAGCGGCAACCCCAGATACCGGAACACCGGGAACGGACCGGCGGTCCGGGTGTAGGTCTCGCCGATCACCAGCGGGAACGTCTCGTAGCAGAGGGGCGCGGCCAGGATCAGGATCCCGAACAGCAGCAAGGGAAACGCGTAGCCGCGCCGGTCGCGCCGGACCTTGCGGCGCAGCTGCCTGAGGTCGCCGAGCAGGTCGGCCGGGTCGTCGGTCATCGGATCGTCCTGTACGCGTTGATGATGGTCTGTTCCACGGTGCTGCCGAACCGGTCGGTCGCCTTGCCGCGCAAGGAGACCAGCCCGGCTCTGGCGGGGTGGTGCACGATCGCCGCGTTGCCGGCGAGCTGGGCCGGTGTCCAGCTGGCGCCCGCGTCGTAGGACACGTCGACCGTCAGGTTCGTTGGCACGCGGTCGGTTTCGCTGTGCTGGTCGCGCAGCCAGACCGGGATCACGAAGTCCCGGCCCGCCCGGGCGGCGTCGTTCTCGTCGAGCTTGGGCGCGAAACGCATGGCGGACAACGGAACCAGGCCGAGGTGGTCGTCGCTGGACTGGAACGTCCAGGCCACGCTGACCTTCGGGCTCAGCTCGGCCACCCCTGTCCGGCCCGCCTCGGTCTCCAGCCGGAAGCCGGCGGGCTTGCCGGTCACGGCGAAGTACCCGGAGCCGGCCTGAGGGTTCTCGCCGACCTTGACACCGTCCTGGTACAGCGTTGTCCGTTCGCTGTCCATAGTGGAGTAACCGGGGTTGCCCGCGCCGTCCGCGAACATCGGGACGAGCACCGACAGCGTGCCCGCGCCGCGCTTGATCCCGACCTGGAACGGCCATCCCTCGGTCAGCGCGGGCCCGGAAACGGCCGTGTCAAAGGCTTCCTCCTCGTCGCCACCGGCCCGGTGGTGGCGGATCGGGCCGGTCAGCATGACCTCGATGTCGCCCGGGTTCGGCGGGGTACTGGGCTGCAGCTGGTACAGGCGGTGTTGCCAGGGCGCCTCGTTGTAGTACGCCGTGCGCTCGCTGGGCAGCTGGACCGGGACGGCGCTGGCGAACCCCTGCAGGTTGCCGCTGACCGGCGTGATCACCGCCCAGCCGAGTTTGCCCCGGGCCGGTGCGCCGAACCGCTCGTACACCTTCGCCAGGTCCTTCGGCTGGACCGCTCGCTGAAACCCGGTGGGGACACCACCGTTCTGGAACCAGGCCAGGTCGTAGAAGTTCCGGCCCTGCCACTCGGTGTGCACCAGCGACTCCAGCTTCCTGTCGGCGGGAACGCCGCCGAGGTGCGCGGTCGCGACCTTCTCCGTGCCCTCGAAGGTGATCCCGTCGACCAGGTAGTCGTTGCCGAACTCGAGCAGGAAGAAGACCTCGCCCGAGGTCAGCCGGGCGTCCGGCGCGGGCGGGGCGACGTCGACCGGCTTCGCCAGCCTGGCGTCCAGGTCGACCTCGGTGTCCTTGTCCAGCACGAGATCCGGGTACGACAGGTAGTCCTTGCCGTCCCGGCCGGGGATCGTGGCCTGCAGGACGTACCGGCCCGCGGGCAGCCGGGTCGTCCCCTCCTCGACCCGGCTGCGGTCCCACGTCGCGGTGTTCACGAGGCTCGTGCCGTACTCGGCGGCCGGCCGCCCGTCGCGGCCGATGTGCTTGAGCGTCAACGAAAAGGTGTCTTCGGTCGCGGTCGCGGCGGTCCCGCTGAGCAGCAGGACCGCGACGAGCGGCAAGGCTCGCAGCATCTCCGTCCCCCAGTGCGATTGCAGTGCAATTAGGTTTGCATCGCAAACCTGAGGTGTCAAGTGCATGCGACACGCCGATGACGTCGGCCGATCGTGTCACTATGAGCGAGTGGGTAACCGAACGCTCGTACTGTGGGACATCGACCTGACCCTCATTGACCTGACCGGCATCGGCCGTGAGTGGTACTCGGCCGCTTTGCTGAACGCCACGGGCGTGACGTTGGCGCACCTGCCCGCCTTCCCGGGACGCACCGAACGGGCGATCACCTCGGAGCTGCTGACCGCGCACGGCGCACAGGTCACCGAGGAGACCATCCAGAGCGTGTTCGCCGAGCTGGTCGCGATCGCGCAGGCCGAGCAGCACCTGCTCGCCGGGCGCGGGCGCGTACTGCCCGGGGTCGCCGAGATCGTCACCTCGCTCGGCCGGCGCGACGACGTGGTGCAGTCCCTGGTCACTGGGAACCTGCCCGAGGTGGCCGACGTGAAACTGGCCCCGTTCGGCCTGCTGGACCACATCGACCTGGAGATCGGCGGGTACGGCTCGCTGTCGGCCGACCGGCACGACCTGGTCGACGCGGCGATCCGGCTGGCGAGCGGCAAACACGGGGTCGAGTTCCACCCGTCGGACGTCGTGGTCATCGGCGACACCCCGCACGACGTCAACGCGGCCCTGCACCACGGCGCGTTCGCCATTGGCGTGGCCACCGGGCGGCACAGCCTCACGCACTTACGCGAGTCCGGTGCGCACGCGGCCTTCCGGGACCTGTCGGACACCGCCGCGGTCCTTTCCGCCGTTCTGGACCGCCGGGTGCCGGACGGCCACTAGTCTGAACGGTGTGAGCGCTCCGACTGGGGGATACCAAGGGCTGGGTTTCTACGGCGGCGGTGAAACACCGCCACCGCCGAAGAAGCGCGGCAACGGCCTGGTCATCGCAGTCGTCCTGGCCGCAGTGGTGCTGATCGGCGTCACCACGACGCTGCTGATCATCGCGCCGAAGACGGTGACCCCCGGCCAGCCGCTGGCGGTCGCGAACATCACGTCCAAGCCGTCCGGCTCGTCCTCGTCGTCCTCGTCCAAGAAGGGCAACGACCCGCTCTCGCCGCAGGCCACCGGGGCGCCGATGGTGCCCGGCTGGAAGGTCATCCCGATCAACGACGGCGACCAGATCAACTCTACCAAGGCTTTCGACGTACCGCCGACCTGGGAACCCGTGGTCGGGCTGGGCAACTCGGTGATCCTCGGCAAGGACGACCACACCGCGCGGATCTACCTGCCGGTGACGTACATGAAGGGCTACTGCCCCGGTTCGGCCACGTCGTTCCGGTCCATGGCCGGGCTGGTGCTGCAGCCCAACCAGGGCGACATCGCCACGCAGATGACCACCGTGGCCAAGAAGGTCGCCGAGGCGGTGTACACCGTCGACGAGGGCACGAAGCCGACACTCGCCATGGGCACGCAGGACCCGGTGAGCGTCAACGACGGCAAGAAGGGCTACGTGCTCACCACGAAGGCGACCGTCGCCCAGACCGCGAACAAGTGCGACGCACCGACGGGCACCGTGACGATCATGTTGCTGGAGCCCAAGAAAGAGGACTCCACCAGTTTGTTCCTGGTGGCGCTGGCCGATCAGGGGTTCGCCGAGGCCACCACCGAGGAGGACCTGAAGAAGATCGTCACGAGCATCCACCCCGCCAACTGACATGAAGCCGATCTTCGCCGTCGTGGTCGCCGCGGTCGCGGCCATCGGGGTCGCCACGACCCTGCTGTTCGTCCGCGTGCCCACCCCCATCGCCGGCTCGGCGCTGGCCGGGACTGCCGTCGTCACGTCGTCGAAGGATCCCCTGGCGCCCAAGGACTCCGGTACACCCCAGGTACCGGGCTGGCAGGTGATCGAGATCAACAACGGCGCCGCCCTGGACACCGACAAGGCCTACGACGTGCCGCCGGGCTGGCGGCCGTTCGGCGGCGGCCTGGTGATGTTCGGCGGTCACAACGAAGTGAGCCTCGTGGCGCCGTCGGTCTACAAGCAGGGCTACTGCACGGGCGAACCGAAGTCGTGGCGCGCCATGGCCGGCCTGATGGTGGCGCAGAACAAGGGTTCCCTGGACAACACCGCCGCGGCCACGGCCCAGCTGGTCGCCAACACCGTGTTCACCACCAAGGACCGCGTCCAGCCCCAGACGTTCCTCAGCGACCCCCGCCCGGTGACCATGCAGGACAACAAGAAAGGCGTCCTCGTCGTCGCCAAGCTGACCATCCCCGTGACCACAAAGGACACCTGCGCCAGCGCCAAGGTGAGCATCGCCGTCCTGGTCTTCGAGATGAAGAACCCCACCGACAACAACGCCACCCTCATCGCCATGGCCGACCAGGACTCCCCCGACGCGGTGTCCGAAGAGGACCTCCAGAAAATAGTCACCAGCTTCCACCCAGCCAAAAGCTGAGAGCACCTCACGGTTCGCGCCCACGCCGCAACGAGGGTCCCCTCCCGGGGGAACTCCGAATTTCACGCTACTGAGATTGAAAGGTCAGGGGTCTCCCAGACCAACACGATCGGCCCGCCCAGCGGCTGATGCCAGGCATCCAACAGGGCAGCGTAGTCAGTCTCCTGAAACCCTTTCTTCTCGACTTTGCGGCCGTGGTGGGTGATCGTGCGGTAGGTCAACCGGGTCCGCTGGCCGGGTTTGACGCAGATCAGTCCGGCGATCGAGACCCGGCCCGATCCCTTGCCCGACACGGCAATCACCGGGGTGTGGCCTCGGCGGGACCAGGTGCGTGCCTTCGGTGGCCTTAATGATTGGCCGGCTTCTTCTTCGAAGACGAGCCGCGCGTGCTGTTCCCGCCGGGTTGTTCCACCCGCGGCCAGGTCTCCTTCACCCACGTCGCGACCGCCTCGGCGTCGCGCTCGACGGCACGATGCACCGGCACCTGCTGGCTCCAGCCGAGCCGGTGCAGGAGATAGGACACGCCCCGTGGGGTGTAGAAGATGCGAGACTGCATGCCGATCAGCTCCGCGACCCGCGCCAGGGTCCAGCGCTGATCCTCGTTCC
Organism: uncultured Actinocrispum sp.; assembly: GCA_966244135.1. Taxonomy (GTDB): domain Bacteria; phylum Actinomycetota; class Actinomycetes; order Mycobacteriales; family Pseudonocardiaceae; genus Kibdelosporangium. The sequence goes on from CBIMJO010000215.1 coordinate 6,486, forward strand.
AGCCATGCGCCGCGGGTCGGCGACCTCGACCGCACTCACGCCGCGAGCGAACAGCTCGGCCGCCCGCAGGCGCGCCGCCTCACGCTTGGCTCGTCCCTGCACGGTCAGGCCGCCACCGTCTGGATTCTCATCCCACCGACGTAGACCACACCTCATCGAACGCCGCGACCACACGCCGAAGCAAGGCCCTTACCTTTCAACCTCGGTAGCAGCGGAGGCGGACGATTCCGGGCGGGTGGGGATGAGTTGTCCACGGGGAGTGAGGCCAGGTAAGCCCCACTCCCCTGGGAACTCAGCTGTTCACGAGGGCCTTGAGGTGCGCGACCGCTTCGCCGATCTCGACCTCGGTGCGCTCACCACTCCTGCGGTCCTTGACCTCGATAACACCCTTGGCCAGGCCACGGCCCACAACGACGATGGTGGGCACGCCAATGAGTTCGGCGTCGGCGAACTTCACGCCCGGCGAGGAGGTGCGGTCGTCCAGGAGCACCGACACGCCGGCCGCGTCGAGGTCGGCCGCCAGCTTCTCGGCGCCCTCGCGGATGGTGTCGTCCTTGCCCGCGATGACCACGTGGAGGTCGAACGGGCTGACCAGGCGGGGCCAGATGATGCCCTGCTCGTCGTGGTTCTGCTCGACCAGGACGGCCACCGCGCGCGAGACGCCGATGCCGTACGAGCCCATGGTGATCCGGATCGGCTTCGAGTCCGGGCCCAGCGCGTCCAGCGAGAACGCGTCCGCGTACTTGCGGCCCAGCTGGAAGATGTGGCCGATCTCGATGCCGCGCGCGGCCACCAGCGTGCCGGTGCCGTCCGGGGCGGCGTCGCCCTCGCGGACCTCGGCCGCCTCGATCGTGCCGTCCGGCGTGAAGTCGCGGCCCACGACCAGGTCCACGACGTGGTGGTCGGCCTTGTCCGCGCCGGTCACCCATGCGGTGCCGCGCACGATCCGGGGGTCGACGAGGTAGCGCACGCCGTTCGCGGCGAGCGCGCCCGGGCCGATGTACCCCTTGACCAGGAACGGGTTCGCGGCGAAGTCCTTGTCCTCCAGCAGCGCCACCTCGGCCGGCTCCAGCGAGGCCTCGAGGCGCTTCATGTCCACCTCGCGGTCGCCGGGCACGCCGACGCCCAGGATCGTCCACTCCTTGGCGCCCGGCTGGCGGGTCTTGAGCAGCACGTTCTTCAACGTGTCCGCCGCGGTGAACTTGCGGCCGTCGAGGTCCGCCGCGTTCAGGAAGTCCACAAGGGACTCGATCGTCGGCGTGTTGGGGGTGTGGTGCACCTGCGCGTCGGGCTTGTCCTCAATGGACTGTTCCGCGGGCGCTGGGGTGACCACGGCCTCGACGTTGGCCGCGTAGTTCGAACCGGTGCTGCGGACGTAGGTGTCCTCGCCCGAGGGGGCGACGGCCAGGAACTCCTCGGACGCCGACCCGCCCATCGCCCCGGACGTGGCCTTGACGATCACGTACTCCATGCCGAGCCGGTCGAACGTGCTGATGTAGGCCCTGCGGTGCAGCTCGTAGGAGTTCGCCAGGCCCTCGTCGTCCAGGTCGAACGAGTACGAGTCCTTCATCACGAACTCGCGGCCGCGCAGGATCCCCGCGCGGGGCCGCGCCTCGTCTCGGTACTTCGTCTGGATTTGGTACAGGATGACCGGGTAGTCCTTGTACGAGCTGAACTCGCCCTTCACCGTGAGGGCGAACAGCTCCTCGTGGGTGGGGCCCAGCAGGTAGTCGGCGCCCTTGCGGTCCTTGAGCCGGAACAGGTTGGGGCCGTACTCGGTCCACCGGCCGGTGGCCTCGTAGGGCTCGCGGGGCAGCAGCGCGGGGAACTGGATCTCCTGCGCGCCGATGGCGTCCATCTCCTCGCGCACCACGTTCTCGACCTTGCGCAGCACCCGCATGCCCAGCGGCAGCCACGAGTAACCACCCGGGGCCACCCGGCGGACGTAGCCGGCGCGTACCAGCAGCCGGTGGCTGGGTACCTCGGCGTCCGCCGGATCCTCACGCAAGGTGCGCAGGAACAACGACGACATCCTGGTGATCACGGCGTTCACATCCTCATGGCTGGTGTGCCCCAAGAGGGTAGTGAACGCCGTAGGCGCACTTCCAACCGGTTAAACCACCCGCTCGTTGCCGCCGTCGACCGGGACCTGGGCGCCGGTGGTGCAGGCGAACGTCCCGGAGCAGAGTTCGGCCACCAGACGCCCGACGGCGGCGCTGGTGATCTCGACGCCCAGCAGGTTGCGGCGCTTGTACTCCTCGACCGGCAGGCCGTAGTGTGATGCGCGCTGTTCGAGCAGGTCGGAGGTCCAGATACCGGTGTCGAAGACCGCGTCCGGGTGGACCATGTTCACCCGGATGCGGTCCTTGGCCCACTCCAGGGCGGCCACGCGGGCCAATTGGGTCACCGCGGCCTTGGAGGCCGAGTAGGCCACCGCGCCGGGGCCGGGAGCGGGCACGTTCTTCGACGAGATGACGACCACGCGCCCACCCCGAGGCGAGACCTTCAGCAACGGGTGGACCTGCGTGAACAGGGCCGCCACGGCGTCGGTGTTCACGGCCATCGTGCGCCGCCAGGCGGCCGGGTCCAGCTCGGCGATGGGCATGCTGCCTGGGAAGACACCCGCGGACGGAACCACGATGTCGATACCGCCGAACCGTTCGACCCCTCGCTGGATGGCCGCCGCCATGGCCTCGACGTCGGTCACGTCCACCTGCAGGCCCAGGTAGTCGGTGGACGACTCCGAGGCGGTCAGGTCGATGCCGATCACGCTGGCGCCCTTGGCCCGCAGTGCGTCCGCGCAGGCCTTGCCGATGCCCGAGGCCGCGCCCGTGACCAGCGCGACCTCCCCCGCGAACTCCGGCGGCGAACCGCCGAGCCGGAGTTTGGCCTGCTCCAGCTCCCAGTACTCGACGTCGAACAGGTCCTGCGCGGACAGCGCCTGGTACGTGCCGATCCGCGACGCCTGCTCGATGATCTTGATGGTGTGCAGGTAGATGTCCCGCGCGATGTCGGCGTCCTTGGCGCGCCTGCCGACCGTGAGCATGCCGAGACCGGGGTCCAGCAGCACGCGCGGCGCTGGGTCGAGCATGGTCAGGCCGGGTTTGGCGTGCTCCTTGAAGTACGCGCGGTAGGCCGTCAGGTAGTCGGTGACCGCACGGCCGATCAACGGCAACCGCTTCGTGCGGATGACGTGATCGGGCGTCGCCGGGCCACGGGTCGCCACGTCGGCGAGATCCTCCCGCGCCACGAACGACATCACCGCAGGTGTGGTAGTCCGGCTGACGATCACCGGCCCGCCCGCGGCCTCGGAGATCTCCGCGCGCAGCTCGGCGAGCGCCACCGCGGGCACGAACCGCACCGCCCCGGCTCCCGGCTCGTACTCGCCCAGGTGCTCCTCAGCTTCGGCCTGATCCTCGTCCTCGACGAGATGCGGCACATCCTGTTCGGCAAGGACGTGCACTCGGTCGCGGCGCCGTCCTTCCTGCAAGGCTCGATCCGCCT
>CBIMJO010000216.1:0-9968 GCA_966244135.1 uncultured Actinocrispum sp.
GGCGGCCACGCGGTTGCGGGTCGGGTGGGTGCGTGGACGTCCCATCATTGGGACCGGTTGGCGCGGCCGGGACACGCGCGAGCGCGGACGGCTTCTCGCGGGCCGCGTTGCTGGTCCGTGACCCGGGATCCCCCGAATGGGCCATGTGCCTGAGCTTGCCCGGCCGATGACGCGTAGGGTCGGTGGTAGCGCCGCCGTATGGCCGGGCCTGGCGAGCTGTCGGGGATACAGCTCGACACCGCTCCGGCCGTGCGGCGGCCCCCTTGTGGCCAATTCCCGGACGAAGCTAACGCCCTCTCGATTCGCTGCCGATATCCGGACACGGATACCGGTGCTATGGGTGGATCGAGGACCTGGTGACCTTCATCGAGGGGCTGTGGTGGGGCGCGTTCGGCGGGTTCGGCGTGGAGGCGTCGCATCTGCTGATCGCCTATCAACGAGCGAACACACTGCCGTGGAAGATCGCGGGCGAACCCGGGCTGGGCGCGATTGTGTTCTCGGTGGTGCTGAGGGTTCTGCTCGGCGCGGGGCTGGCGGCGGCCGCGGGGATGTCCGAGCAGGTCAGCGGCCCGATGGGGGCGATCGCGGTGGGGGTGTGCGCGCCGGTGATCATCAACCAGATCGGCGCCAGAATGCGCCCGTCAATCGCGCAGGGCGAAGAGGCCGAGCCGGTTCCCGCCGGAGGCCCCGGTGCCTGACACGAAGTTCCGGGCGGACCTCAAGAACGCGTTCTTCCGGACAACGCCGATGTTCTCGATCACCAATCCGGTCCGGCCGGAACTGGAGATCCCGAAACGCATCGCGAAACGCCTGGAAGACCGCCCGAAAAAGATCACCCGCCCGAGGTTGGTGCTGGCGATCGGGACGGCGTTCTCGGTGCTGCTGGTGGGCGCCGTCGTCGCGCTTCAGTACCGGAGCCCCGGTGCCCAGGTGGTGGCGGACGCCACTCGCGTATCGCCCGCAACCACTGCCCAGCCGACCGGGCAAACAGCGGCCGACCCGCCCAAGACCGGGCAGGACGGCCCCACCGGTGGCCAGCCCCAGACCCCGCCCACTCAGGGCCAGCAGCCGCCCGCCACCCGGATCTCCGGCCCGCTCGGCCTGTCCACCGTGCTCCCGCCGGGCTGGACGGTCTCCGGCAGCACCGAGTCCGCGATCGAGGCGTACTCGTTGCCCAGGGGCCAGCCGACCCGGTCGATCCTGCGGCTGGGCGGGGTCCCGGCGACCGGCCAGGACCTGCTGGCCGCCAAGCGGGCCGAGGAGGCCACGTTCACCGCCCAGCCCGGCTACACCCGGATCACCCTGGCGGCCCAGACCTACCAGTCCCACCCGGCGGTGCTCTGGGAGTTCGAGACCGGCAACCACGGCCGCCGCACGCGGATCCTGTTCTGGCAGCGGAACACGACCGTCTACTTCATCTCCCTGTCGACACCGGCCGCCGCCTGGAACAACGCCACCGACAAGACCTTCGCCGACCTGAAGGCCGCGACAACCGTGTCCTGACAAGCAAAAGCGCCGCCGGGCACGAGCCCCGGCGGCGCCTTGAGCAACAACCTCAGGAACGGACCATCTTGCGCAGCACGTACTGCATGATGCCGCCGTTGCGGTAGTAGTCCGCCTCACCGGGGGTGTCGATGCGCACGACGGCGTCGAACTCCACCTTGCCACCGTCGGCCTTCGTCGCTAGTACCTTGACCGTGCGCGGGGTCGAGCCGGAGTTCAGCTCGGTGATCCCGCTGATGTCGAAGGTCTCGGTGCCGTCGAGGCCCACCGAGGCCGCGGTCTCGCCCTCGGGGAACTGCAGCGGCAGCACGCCCATGCCGATCAGGTTGGACCGGTGGATGCGCTCGAACGACTCGGCGATCACCGCGCGCACGCCCAGCAGCGACGTGCCCTTGGCGGCCCAGTCACGCGACGAGCCGGAGCCGTACTCCTTGCCCGCCAGCACAACCAGCGGCACGCCGGCCGACGCGTAGGTCACCGAGGCGTCGTAGATGGTGGTCTGCGGGGCGCCGTCCGCGAGGAAGTCGCGGGTGAAGCCGCCCTGCACGTCATCCAGCAGCAGGTTGCGCAGCCGGATGTTGGCGAAGGTGCCGCGGATCATCACCTCGTGGTTGCCGCGGCGGGAACCGTAGGAGTTGAAGTCCTTGCGCTGCACGCCGTGCTCGGTGAGGTACTTGCCCGCGGGGGAGTCGGCCTTGATCGAACCCGCCGGGGAGATGTGGTCGGTGGTGACCGAGTCGCCCAGCAGCGCCAGCACCCGCGCACCGGCGATGTCGGTGACCGGCGACGGCTCGTTCTGCATGCCCTCGAAGTACGGGGGCTTGCGCACGTAGGTCGAGTCCGCGGCCCACTCGAAGGTGTTGCCGGTCGGCGTCGGCAGCGAACGCCACCGGTCGTCGCCCTTGAACACGTCGGCGTAGTCGTTGGTGAACATCTCCGAGGAGATCGCCGAGGACACCACGTCCTGGACCTCCTGCGGCGACGGCCAGATGTCGGCCAGGAACACCGGCTTGCCGTCCGAGCCGGTGCCGATCGGCTCGTTCACGATGTCCAGGTCCATCGACCCGGCCAGCGCGTACGCCACCACCAGCGGCGGGCTGGCCAGGTAGTTCATCTTGATGTCCGGGTTGATCCGGCCCTCGAAGTTCCGGTTGCCGGACAGCACCGACACCAGCGCGAGGTCGGCGTCCTGCGCGGCCTGCGAGATCTCGTCCTGCAGCGGGCCGGAGTTGCCGATGCAGGTGGTGCAGCCGTAGCCGACCAGGTGGAAGCCGAGCTTCTCCAGGTACGGCAGCAGGCCCGCCCGCTCGTAGTAGTCCATGACGACCTTGGATCCCGGCGCCAGGGTGGTCTTCACCCACGGCTTGCGCTCCAGGCCCTTCTCCACCGCGTTGCGGGCCAGCAGGGCGGCGCCGATCATCACCGACGGGTTGGACGTGTTGGTGCAGGACGTGATCGCGGCGATCGCGACGGCACCGTGGTCCAGCTCGAAGGTGTTGCCGTCCACGGTGACCGTGGTCGGCGTGGACGGACGGCCCTCGGCGCCCACCGCGGCGGAGTGCGCGACCGGCTTGCCGCCGCCGTTCTCACCCTCGTGCACGGCGATCGGGTCGCTGGCCGGGAACGTCTCGTCGATCGCCTCGTCCACAGCGGACGCCGGGGTGGCGTCGGTGTGCGAGACGTAGTTGCCCAGCGCACCACGGAAAGCGGGCTTGGCCGAGACCAGCTCGATCCGGTCCTGCGGGCGCTTCGGGCCGGCGATCGACGGGACCACGGTGGACAGGTCCAGCTCGAGCGTCTCGGAGTAGGCGGCCTCGACCGACGGGTCGTGCCACATGCCCTGCTCCTTGGCGTACGCCTCGACCAGCGCCAGCTGCTCCTCGGACCGGCCGGTCAGCCGCAGGTAGTCCACGGTCTCGCCGTCGATCGGGAAGATCGCGCAGGTGGAGCCGAACTCCGGGCTCATGTTGCCGATGGTGGCCCGGTTGGCCAGCGGGACCGCGGACACGCCGGTGCCGTAGAACTCGACGAACTTGCCGACCACACCGTGCTTGCGCAGCATCTCGGTGATGGTCAGCACCAGGTCGGTCGCGGTGGCGCCGGCGGGCAGCTCACCGTGCAGCTTGAACCCGACGACGCGCGGGATCAGCATCGACACCGGCTGGCCCAGCATGGCGGCCTCGGCCTCGATACCGCCGACACCCCAGCCCAGCACGCCGATGCCGTTGACCATCGTGGTGTGCGAGTCGGTGCCGACCAGGGTGTCCGGGTACGCCTGACCGCCGCGGATCATCACCACGCGCGCCAGGTGCTCGATGTTGACCTGGTGCACGATGCCGGTGCCCGGCGGCACGACCTTGAACTCGGAGAACGCGGTCTGGCCCCAGCGCAGGAACTGGTAGCGCTCCTTGTTGCGCTCGTACTCCAGGTCGACGTTGCGCTCGAACGCGTCCGGGCGGCCGAAGATGTCGGCGATCACCGAGTGGTCGATCACCAGCTCGGCCGGGGCGAGCGGGTTGACCTTGTCCGGGTCGCCGCCCAGCTGGGTGACGGCCTCGCGCATGGTGGCCAGGTCGACGATGCACGGCACCCCGGTGAAGTCCTGCATCACCACCCGGGCGGGGGTGAACTGGATCTCGGTGGCGGGCTCCGCGCTCGGGTCCCAGCCGGCCAGCGCGCGCACGTGGTCGGCCGTGATGTTGGCACCGTCCTCGGTGCGCAGCAGGTTCTCCAGCAGGATCTTCAGGCTGTACGGCAGGCGCTCGGCGCCCTCGACCGCGCTCAGCCGGAACACCTCGTATGAGGTGTCGCCGACAGTCAGCGTGCCGCGGGCACCGAAGCTGTCCTTGCTCGTCGGTGCAGTCACTTCCAACTCCATCTCGCGCGCCAGTGAACGGGTGGCAGCAAGTCAGTTCAGGGTTAGGCCGAGTCTCGCGCACCCAGCGCGGGTCCGCAGACGCAACCCCTCTTGCGTTTAACAGTACGCTTGTCCTGTATTCGAGCTCAAGGCGGGGTGGCGAGAGATGATTCACCATGTCCAGGTGGCTTGTCCGGCGGGCAGCGAAGATCGACTTCGGGAGTTCTACCACGGCCTGCTCGGCTGGCCGGAGCTGGCGAAGCCGCCTTTGCTGGCCGCTCGGGGCGGGTGCTGGTTCCGGGTGCCCGGCCGCGGTGGCCCGGACGGGGAGCTGCACATCGGCGTCGAGGCGGACTTCCGGCCCGCGAGAAAGGCCCACCCCGCATTCGTGGTGGACCTTGATGTCGTCTCGCGCGCCCTGTCAGCGGCGGGCTGTGAAGTTGTCTGGCCCGACCCGGCCGAGATCCCGGGCCGCAGGCGTTTGCACACCTACGACCCGGTCGGCAACCGCGTCGAGTTCATCGACGGCTGGAAAGGCTAGCGGCCGCCCTTGGTCAAGGCCTCGATGTCCGACGGCTGGAGGCTGCGCAACGCGGTCAGCACGACCTCGAAGAAGCTGCGGCCGGGGGAGACGTACCACTTGCCGTCGACCTCGGTGGTGACCACGCCGAGGCCGTTCTTGAACAGGCCCTCGGTCAGGTGGGTCAGCGCCTGCTTGGCGCCCGCGGGCATCTTCTTCCCGCCGAATTCCTTCACCGCGTCGGCCGCGCACAGCTTGTCGGTCTTGCCGTCCGCGGTGCCCTCGTAGCAGTCGCCCTTGCGGACGATGTGGACGATCTCGCCGTCGGCGGTGACCTCCAGCTCGCGCAGGGTGACCTTGGTGCCGCCGGTGACCGAACTGGTGTCGGTCTCCAGCTTGGTGATCTTCGCGCCGGTCGGCTTGGTCCGGCCGGCGATGGCCTGCAGCAGGACCGGGCCGGCGTCGTGCAGCGCGCCCAGCTCGTCCGGCGGCATCAGTTCGATCACCCGCTCGAGGTCGGCGTCGAGGGCCGCGTCGGCGACACCGCGCACGGCGTCACCCGGGCTGCCCGCGCCCTTGGCCGCGACCGGCGTCTTGGGCCACGGCTTCTTCGCGTCCTGCAGGGCGTAGTCGGCGATCGTGTAGAAGAGGCTCGGGTACCACTCGCTGCCGACCTTGACGGTGGCGATCCGGATCGGCTTCTTCGAGCGCTGCACCTGCTTGCCGATGTCGATCTTCTGCGTCTTGGACGTGGTCGGCGGGCCCTTGGGAAACGCCATGTCCAGGAACTTGTCGGTGAGCGGCAGCTTGCTCAGGTCCGAGTTGACCTCGATCTGGCCGTCGACCAGCTTGGTGATCGTCAGGTGGTCGTTGACCTCCTGCTTCTGGCTGTCGTCGAAGCGCAGGTTGCTGGTCTTGATGTCCAGGCCGGCGACCTTGTCCGGGTCGGCGTCCTTCTTGTAGACCTCCAGGCGCTTGAACTCCTCGGTGGCCTGCGAGTTCAGGTCGCGCAGCAGCGCGCTCTCGGCCGGTGGCAACGAGGTCAGCACACCCGCCACGTCCGCGCTGCCCACCGCGCTGACCAGCTTCAACGCCGCGTCCTGCGGGTTGGCCGAGCCCTCGTTCACCTGGCTCTGGTTGAGCGCGACCACGGCGACGACCGCTCCGGCCGCGACCGCGACGGCGGCGATCGCCGAGCCGACGATCAGGCCGGTGCGCTTGCGCTTCGGCGGGGGCGGGTAGCCGTAGCCGGGCTGCTGCTGCACCGGCTGGCCGTACTGGTCGTACATCGGCTGCTGGTACGGCTGCTGCTGAGGGTATGGCTGTTGCTGGGGGTAGGGCTGCTGCTGCGGGTACTGCTGGCCCTGGGCGGGGAACGGGACGCTGGGCTGACCTGGGTAGGGCTGCTGGGGGTACTGCTGGTTCGGGTCGTTCGGCTGCCACTGGCCGCCCTGTGGCGGGTAGGTCACGGTTCCCCTCCTGCTGTTCTGTGCTGTGCGACGCGTGTGCGCCGGGTTGCGAGCACGATCACGGCCCCCAGCAGAGCCAGCGCCGACCCGACCGTCGTGGTGGCCGGTCCGGAGCTCGCTATGCCGATCAGATCGCCCTCGTCCGACCCTTGGACGGCGGCCACCCCCGAGATCGTTCCCACGATTATCGACAAGATGGCCGCGACGATAGCGGCCGACCGGCGTAGTCCGAGGGCGAACAGCGCGATCGTGATGGCGGCGACCGGGATCATCGCCACCCACACGCTCACCACGTTCCCGATGAACCCGAGCTCACGCAGCACGCCCAGCGACTCATAGCTGTCACGGTAGGTCATTCCTGACCTCGACCAGGGCAGGAACGTTCCGGCTACCAGGACGACCAAGCCCGCGGCGCCGACCGCGGCCCCCATCCACTTGCGCATGCCCGACATCCTGTCATGTCCCTCGATCGGGTTGTTTTCGCACGTCGTGGGTGTCCAAAGAGGATTTTGTGAGGCACGGTAACTAAGTTTCCAATGTGGCGGAAGGGGTCGTCGTGCTTCCTAGGGCCCTTGTGGCGCTCGCGCTGCTGCTCGTCACCGCCCAGCCGGCGCTGGCCGTGCCGCCGCCCCCGCCGAAGCCCTCCGACCAGGAGATCCAGGCCAGCAAGACCGACCGGGACAGCAAGGCGGGCCGGGTCGGCGAGCTGGCCAACCGGCTGGCAGCGGCCGAGACCAGGCTGACCGACCTGCAGGCCAACGTCGAGCTGAAGATGGAGGACGCCAACAAGGCCCTCGTCGACCTCGACACCGCGCGCGCCGCCGCGGCCAAGGCCAAGGCCGACGCCGCGGCCACCCGGCAGGAGGCGGACGCCGCCCAGGCCGCGATCGACCGGATCCACCAGGAGGTCGACGACTTCGCCGCGGCCAGCTTCCGGCAGGGCAGCACGATCGGCTCGATGACCGCGTTCGTCGGCGCCCGCAGCCCCCAGGACATCCTCGACCGGGCGGCTTTGCTGAACGCGGTCAGTGGCAGCCAGCTCGACGCCCTCGACCGGATGCAACGCGCCCGCGTCGAACAGGCCAACAAGGACTCCCTGGCGCGCGCGGCGGTGAACGTCGCCAACGCCAAACAGGCTCAGGCCGAGGACGCCAAGCGGGTCGCCGACGCGGCAACGGCCGCGGCCGAGGAAGCCCGCCGTTCCCAGGCGTCGCAGGCCAAGCAGATCATGGAGGACAAGGAGAACACCGAGCAGCTGCTGGCCGAGGCCCAGGCGAAGGTCGGGGACCTCGAGTCGCAGCTGCAGCGGTACCGCGAGTGGCAGGCGGCCAAGCAGAAGGAAGACGAGGAACGCGCCAAAGCCGCCGCAGCGGCGGCAGCAGCCGCGGGGCGCCCCGGCCGGCCGGGCCGCCCCGAGATCGGCCGCCCGGCGGCGGGTAGCAACGCGGCCCAGATCGTCATCGCGCGGGCGTTGGCCCAGCTCGGCATGCCCTACGCGTGGGGTGGCGGAACCGCGAACGGCCCCTCTCGCGGCATCCGTGACGGAGGCGTGGCCGACCTGTTCGGCGACTACAACAAGATCGGCTTCGACTGCTCCGGCCTGATGATCTACGCGTTCGCCGGCGTGGGCATCGGCCTCCCGCACTACAGCGGCTACCAGGCGACCGCGGGCCGCCGGGTCCCGCTGTCCCAGATGGCGCCCGGCGACATGCTGTTCTGGGCCACCGGCGGCCGGATCCACCACGTCGCCCTCTACATCGGCAACGGCCAGATGATCGAGGCGCCGTACTCCGGCTCCCGCGTCCGCATCGCCCCCGTCCGCTACGGCGGCATCGTCTCCTACGCCACCCGCCTGCTGTAATCACCGGGTGAGAACGTTGGTCACGACTGCTGTTCTGTTCGTGCTGACGCTGGGCGTGCTGGCGGTGTGCGTGCTGTTCGGTCCCGCGTGGATCACGGGCGGGGACCCTAGGCTCACCGCGGCTGAGCGGCTCAAGGCACAGAACGACGTCCGTTCGACTGGATGAGCGCCACTGGGGGCATGCGCACGCGTTGCTCACCGCGTTCGTCCGGCAGCGGGTCCCCCTGGCCGCCTGCGGACCTGGGTTTCGACCAGAGCCGCTTGCAGGGTGGCACGTTCGACGATGCCGGTGCCGCCCTCGCGGTGCTCAGCCGCCAGCAGACGAGCTTCCCCGGCTCGTCCGAGCTGGAACGAGTCGACCTGCACGGCGCGGAACTCCACGGCTGCGACTTCACCGGAGCGTGTTTCGCCCACGCCAACCTCGAAGGCGCGCAGCTGACCGGCGCCAAACTCGTCGGCGCCACCTGCTGGAGACCAACCTGGCCCGCGCCTCCCAGCCGGTGACCACCAGCCGCCCACCCGCGCCGACGCGCACGTTGCCGGGGTTCAGGTTGTTGTGGCACAGCACGGGTTCTGAGGTGGGTGCACCGTCCCCAATGGACTCCAGCTCCCGGAAGCCCGAGGGGAGCGGAGCCAGCAGCCGGGCGTTCCACGGGCAGATGCCGTCGGCCGGGAAACCCAGAGCGTGGATGGTGGCGAGGATTTCGCCGACCTGACGGGTGATCGCGGCGCTGACGGGTGCGGCGAGGGGTGGTCCGGAGCGGAGCCATTCGTAGACGCGCCACTGGTTTCCGGAGATCTCCTCGACTGCCGCGCCGCGCACACTGCGGATGGGCGTGGGCATGTGGATGCCCGCCGACTGGGCGGCTTCCTGGAAGCGGGTGTTGTCCTCGCCGTTGGTGACCGGGTAGACGTCGTCGACCGTGCGCGGGGTCCAGCGGCCGCGGGAGGTTTCCAGCAGCCAGCGGCGGCCGCTCTCATCCGGGCGGGACAACGTGCGCATCGGACCGGTGACCGTGCCCAGCCCGAACCGGGCGGCGATCCGCTCGGCCAGCACGGGTTCGGCGACCTCGAACCGGCCGTGCGGGCGGTCCACCTCCGCCTTCAGGTCCGCCCAGGTCCGGAACCCGTACTGCTCGGCCAGTGCAGCCTGCGCGTCGGCCAGCGACGCGGACGGGTCGGAGTCGCGCAGACCGGCCAGCAGGTCCTTGGCCTGGCGGCGCAGGTGGTCGAGATGTGGGTTGTCGGGCAGCGTCTTCATCTATGACCTCGCTCACCGCCCGGACTCGCACGGGCTGTTCGAGCGCGGCAGCCGACACCGAAGGGGTGGCTTCGAGCCTTCCGGCGAGTCGCGGCGCGTACCCAACGCGCTGAGCCGAACATAGCGCCGGGCGGCCGTCGAGGACAATGCGGGGGTGCGGTTCGCGGCGATCATCTTCGCGGGTGGGAAGGCCACCCGGTTGGGCGGCGTGGACAAGGTGCTGCTCACGGTCAACGGCCGGACGCTGCTGGAACGATCGCTGGAAGCGGTGACCGGGGCGGACCCGATCGTCGTGGTCGGCCCCCGCCGCGAGATCGCCGAGACCGTCGTGTGGGTCCGCGAAGACCCGCCCGGCGCCGGCCCGCTCGCCGCCCTAGCCACCGGCCTCGCCGCCATCGACCACTCTGGCGATGCCCACATCGCCGTCCTCGCCGGCGACCTCATCGGCATAACCGATGACACCTTCCCCCGCCTCCGCTCCACATTGGACACCCACC
>CBIMJO010000217.1:0-9966 GCA_966244135.1 uncultured Actinocrispum sp.
GCGCCACCGGCCAGCACCACAGCGTCGAAAGCAGACTTGAGCTCCTCGACCGTGTTGTCCACGCCGACGTTCACGCTCGTGCGGATCTCGGTGCCCTCGGCGCGCATCTGGTCCAGCCGCCGGTCCAGGCGCCACTTCTCCATCTTGAACTCGGGGATCCCGTACCGCAGCAGGCCGCCGATCGCGTCGGCCCGCTCGAACACCATGACGTCGTGCCCGGCTCGGGTGAGCTGCTGCGCTGCAGCCAACCCGGCCGGGCCCGACCCGACCACGGCCACCGACCTGCCGGACTTGGAGACGGGCGGCTGGGCGGTGACCCAGCCCTCGTCCCAGGCACGGTCGATGATCGAGATCTCGACCCGCTTGATCGTGACGGGATCGCCGTTGATCCCGACCACGCAAGCGGTCTCGCACGGCGCCGGGCACAAGGTCCCGGTGAACTCGGGGAAGTTGTTGGTCGCGTGCAGCCGTTCGGCGGCCTGCTCCCAGTCCTTGCGCCAGACCAGGGTGTTCCACTCGGGAATCAGGTTGCCCAGCGGGCAGCCCTGGTGGCAGAACGGGATGCCGCAGTCCATGCACCGGCCGGCCTGCCGCTGGGTGCGCTCGGTCGCGAAGTCCTCGTAGACCTCACGCCAGTCCTGCAGCCGCAGGAACACCGGCCGGGTGCTCGCGTTCTCGCGCGGCGTGGTGAGAAAACCCTTGGGGTCAGCCATGTGCCGCCTCCATGATCGCCTCGTTCACGTCCCGCCCGTCCCGCTCGGCACTGGCCCGCGCGGCCAGCACCCGCTTGTAGTCCTTCGGCATCACCTTGGTGAACCGTTCCGGATCCCAGTCCAGCAGGAGATCCCGCGCCACCGCCGAGTCGGTCTCGGCCAGGTGGCGCTCCACGACCTCGCGCAGGAACACCCGGTCCGACTCGTCCAGCGGGTCGAGGTCGACCATCTCCCGGTTCACCCGCAGCTCGGCGAGATCCAGGACATACGCCGCGCCACCGGACATCCCGGCCGCGAAGTTGCGGCCGGTCTTGCCCAGCACCACGACCCGGCCGCCGGTCATGTACTCGCAGCCGTGGTCGCCCACGCCCTCCACGACCGCCAGCGCGCCGGAGTTGCGGACGCAGAACCGCTCGCCGACCTTGCCCCGGATGAAGATCTCGCCCGAGGTGGCGCCGTAGCAGATCACGTTGCCGGCGATGATGTTCTCCTCGGCCGCGAACGGCGCCGACGGGTCGGGCCGCACGGTGATCCGGCCGCCGGACAGTCCTTTCGCGACATAGTCGTTCGCGTCGCCGATCAGCCGCAGGGTCACGCCGGACGGGATGAACGCGCCGAACGACTGCCCGGCACTGCCGGTGAACGTGATGTCGATCGTGTCGTCCGGCAGGCCCGCACCACCCCAGAGCCGGGTGACCTCGGAGCCGAGCATGGTGCCGACCGTCCGGTTGACGTTGCGCACCGGCAGTTCCAGCCGTACCCGGTCCCCTGAGGACAGTGCGCCCTCGGCGAGCTGGATCAGCGTGTTGTCCAACGCCTTGTGCAGACCGTGGTCCTGCGAGGTGGTCTGGTGGCGGGACGCGCGCGGCGGCAGCTCGGGGACGTGGAAGATCGGCGACAGGTCCAGGCCGGCCGCCTTCCAGTGGTCCACCGCCTTGCGGGTGTCCAGCAGCTCGGCGTGCCCGATGGCCTCGGCCAGCGACCGGAAACCCAGCTGGGCCAGGTACTCCCGGACCTCCTGGGCGACGAACTCCATGAAGTTCACCACGTACTCGGCCTTGCCGGTGAACTTCTCCCGCAGCACCGGGTTCTGTGTGGCCACACCAACAGGACAGGTGTCCAGGTGGCACACCCGCATCATGATGCAGCCGGACACCACCAACGGCGCCGTGGCGAAGCCGAACTCCTCGGCGCCGAGCAGCGCCGCGATGATCACGTCCCGGCCGGTCTTGAGCTGCCCGTCGGTCTGGACCACGATCCGGTCGCGCAACCTGTTGGCCAGCAACGTCTGCTGCGTCTCGGCGAGGCCCAGCTCCCACGGCCCACCGGCGTGCTTGATCGACGACAGGGGAGAAGCGCCAGTTCCGCCGTCGTGCCCCGAAATGAGCACGACATCGGCATGTGCTTTGGACACACCGGCCGCGACCGTGCCAACGCCCACTTCGGACACCAGCTTGACATGGATCCGCGCCTTGGGGTTGGCGTTCTTCAGGTCGTGGATCAGCTGGGCGAGGTCCTCGATGGAGTAGATGTCGTGGTGCGGCGGCGGGGAGATGAGACCCACGCCGGGGGTGGAGTGCCGGGTGCGGGCGATCCACGGGTACACCTTGGCGCCGGGCAGTTGGCCGCCCTCGCCGGGCTTCGCGCCCTGGGCCATCTTGATCTGCAGGTCGTCCGCGTTCACCAGGTACTCGCTGGTCACGCCGAACCGTCCACTCGCGACCTGCTTGATCGCCGACCGGCGCAGGTCGCCGTTGGCGTCCTGGGTGTAGCGGTCCGGGTCCTCGCCGCCCTCACCGGTGTTCGACTTGCCGCCGAGCCGGTTCATCGCGATCGCCAGGACCTCGTGCATCTCCTTGGAGATCGAGCCGTAGGAGATGGCGCCGGTGGCGAACCGCTTGACGATGTCGCTGACCGGCTCGACCTCTTCGATGGGAACGGGGGTGCGCTCCTTGAAGTCGAACAGGCCGCGCAGCGTCATCAGCCGCTTGGACTGGTCGTCGACCGCCTTGGTGTACTCCTTGAAGATCTCGTAGCGCCCCGAGCGGGTGGAGTGCTGGAGCTTGAACACCGTCTGCGGGTTGAACAGGTGCGCCTCGCCCTCGCGGCGCCACTGGTAGTCGCCGCCGGTGTCCAGCTCGCGGTGGCTCGCGCGGACCCCGTCCGGCGGGTACGCCTTGCGGTGCCGCTGGGCCACCTCCTCGGCCAGCACGTCGAACCCGACCCCGCCGAGGCGTGAAGTGGTTCCGGTGAAACAGCTGTCGATGACCTCGTCGCCCAGGCCGATCGCCTCGAAGATCTGCGCGCCGGTGTAGGAGGCCACAGTGGACACGCCCATCTTGGACATGGTCTTGCGGACACCCTTGCCCAGCGCCTTGATCAGGTTGCGGGTGGCCGTGCCGGACAGCTCCGGCAGCACCATCTCCTCCACGCTCGCCATGGCCAGGTACGGGTTCACCGCGGCGGCGCCGTACCCGATCAACAGCGCGATGTGGTGCACCTCGCGGGCATCCCCGGCCTCGACGAGCAGCGCGACCTGGGTGCGGGTCTTCTCGCGGATCAGGTGGTGGTGCACCGCTCCGGTCAGCAGCAGCGACGGGATCGGCGCGTGGCCGTCGTCGACACCCCGGTCGGACAGGACGATCAGCCGCGCGCCCTGCTCGATGGCGTCGGACACCTCGGCACGGATCTCGTCCAGCCTGCGCCGCAACGCCGCCCCGCCGCCGTTCACCTCGTAGGTGCCTCGCGCGGTGAACGTCCGGAAGCCGGGCATGTCGCCGTCGTCGTTGATGTGCACGATCTTGGCGAGATCGTCGTTGTCCAGCACGGGGAAGGACAACGCGATCCGCCGGCACGCGCCCGGGATCGTGGACAGCAGGTTGGGTTCCGAGCCGAGGGACGTGTGCAGCGAGGTGATCAGCTCCTCGCGGATGGAGTCCAGCGGCGGATTGGTCACCTGGGCGAACAGCTGGGCGAAGTAGTCGAACAGCTGCCGCGGCCGCTCGGACAGCGGCGCCAGCGGGGAGTCGTTGCCCATCGAGCCGATCGGCTCGCCGCCGGTGGCGGCCATCGGGCGCAGGAGGATGTTCAGCTCCTCCTCGGTGTACCCGAACGCCTGCTGGCGGCGGACCAGGGAGGCGTGCGTCGGCACCTCGCGCTCGCGCGGCGGCAGCTCGTCCAGCCGGATGATGCCGGCGTGCAGCCAGTCGTCGTACGGGTGCTCGGCGGCCAGCCCGTTCTTGATCTCGTCGTCGTCGATGATCCGGTGTGACGCGGTGTCCACAAGGAACATCCGGCCGGGCTCCAGGCGGCCCTTGCGGACCACCGTGGCGGGCTCCAGCTCGAGCAGGCCGGCCTCGCTGCCGAGCACGACCAGACCGTCCTCGGTGACCCAGTAGCGGGCCGGGCGCAGGCCGTTGCGGTCGAGCACGGCGCCGATCAGCGAGCCGTCGGTGAACGCGACCAGCGCGGGGCCGTCCCACGGCTCCATCAGGGTGGAGTGGTACTCGTAGAAGGCCCGGCGGGCCGGGTCCATCTCCTCGTGGTTCTCCCACGCCTCCGGGATCATCATCAGCACCGCGTGCGGCAGGCTGCGGCCGCCCAGATGGAGCAGCTCGAGCACCTCATCGAACGACGCGGAGTCACTGGCGCCGCGGGTGATCACCGGCAGGATCCGCCGCAGATCCCCAGGAATGACGTCACTTACGAGCATCGACTCGCGTGCGTCCATCCAGTTCCGGTTGCCACGCAACGTGTTGATCTCGCCGTTGTGGGCGACGTACCGGTACGGGTGCGCCAGCGGCCAGGACGGGAAGGTGTTGGTGGAGAACCGGGAGTGCACCAGGCCGATCGCGCTGGCCACCCGTTCGTCGGTGAGGTCCGGGAAGAACCGGTCGACCTGGGTCTCGGTCAGCATGCCCTTGTAGACGATCGTGCGCGAGGACAGGCTGGGGAAGTAGATGTCGCATGCGTGCTCGATCCGCTTGCGCACGCAGAACGCCAAGCGCTCCAACGCAAGCCCGGTGAGCCCGTCGCCGGTGAGGAACAGCTGCCGGAAGACCGGCATCGCCGTGGCCGCGGTGGGACCGACATGCTCGGTGTCGACGGGGAGATCACGCCATCCCAGGACCGTGGCGCCCTCCTCGGCCGCGATGGCCTCGGCTCTGGCGACCGCCTCGGCGCGGGCATCGGCGTCCACCGGCAGGAAAGCGATCCCGACGATGTACTCACCCGCTTGGGGGAGGGGGAAGTCCACGACTCCGGCGAAGAACTCGTGCGGCACCTGGATCAGCAGCCCGGCGCCGTCGCCGGTGTCGGGTTCCGCGCCCCTGGCGCCCCGGTGCTCGAGATTCCGCAGCGCGGTGAGCGCTTTCGCGACGATGTCGTGACTTCTGCGGCCGGCGAGATCGGCGACGAACGACACCCCGCAGGCGTCGTGCTCGTACTGCTCGTCGTACAGGCCCTCGGTCTTGGAACGGGTCACAGCAGCGGCCCTCCCAGAATGTGAATGGGGCTGGTGCCGCACGTCGTTGTGCGAGATGGTGGTGGCGCATCCCGGATAACGGGACGCCAGTCAGCGCAGGGAAGGCCGGGAGGTCATCCCGGGCGTTCTCATGACAGTAATGTGAACACACGGTTATACCTGATGTCACGTGGGAAATCCCACGCATCTGTTGACACCTGGCTTTCCAGGGTGTCGCATCGCAGCACGCCGTTCCACGATGTGGACATCCGGCGGGTGCCCTTCATTGGATCGCGTTGGCACCATTGACAAAACCCTGTCTCGCCGTGCCCCGCCCGTTTCTTGTGCCCTCGGACCTTTCGACCGTACGATGGACACGGGCTATTGAAACGTTTCAACTCATTGAGGAGTGGAACGATGGGCGAGGGTGTGAACAGGCGCGTTTTCCTGCAGGGGGCTGCTGTGTCGACTGGTGGGCTCGCATTCGGGCGCAGTGCCGACCGGCCGGTGGGGGCGTTGTCCGTGGACCGGGTGGCCGTCGAGTACGCGGACACGTTGCTGGGCACGGATGTTGCGGTGCCCCGGCTGTCGTGGGTCCTCGGTGCGGAGATGAACGGCCTGCGGCAGACGGCCTATCAGGTTCGGGTGAACGGGGTCTGGGACTCTGGCAAGGTTTCCTCTGGCCAGTCGGTCAATGTCCCTTACGCCGGACCGCCGTTGCGGCCGCACACCCGGTACTCGTGGCAGGTCCGCGTCTGGGACCCGCGCGACCGGCCCTCGGACTGGAGTTCGCTGAGCTGGTGGGAGACCGGGTTCCTGGGCACGCCGTGGCAGGCCCGCTGGATCGGTTCCGCCGCACCGGCGGCCCCGCCCGGGATGGACGGCGCCTCGTGGATCTGGTCGCCGGGCGCCACGACGTCGACCGCGCCCATCGGCCCGCGCTGGTTCCGTGCCGCCGTGGACGTTCCGGCCGGCACGGCCACGATCGTCGCCACCGCGGACGACGATTTCACGCTTTACGTTGATGGGCAACAGGTCCTGAACGCGCCCGAGGCCACCGACAGCTGGCGCACCGGGTTGCTGACGGAGGTCCCGGTGCAAGGCCGGATCGTGCTCGCGGCCGTCGCCACCAACCGTGGGTCGAGCGGCTCGGGCAACCCGGCCGGGCTGCTGGTGCGGGTGATTGTCAACGGGCAGAACGTGCTCGTGACCGACGCTCGCTGGAAGGTCACGGACACCGAGCAAAGCGGGTGGCAGCAGCCGGGGTTCGACGACAGCGGCTGGTCTCCGGCCGCCGTCCTCGCCCCTTACGGCCAGGGGCTGTGGGGCGCGAACGTGTCCGTGCGTGCGCCGGAGGCCCCGGCTCCCGTGCTGCGCAAGGAGTTCGCTCTGGGCAAGGCGGTCTCGTCCGCTCGGTTGTACATCAGCGGCCTGGCGTACTACGAGGCCATGATCAACGGAAAGCGCGTGGGCACGCAGGTCCTTGACCCGGGCTACACCAACTACAACAAGACCGTGCTGTACGCGACCCACGACGTCACGGGTCTTCTGGCGTCCGGTGGGAACGCCATCGAAGTGACGCTGGGCCGCGGGTTCTACGCGATGACCACGCCCAACGTCTGGAACTGGCACCGGCCGAGCTGGCGCGGCGAACCGAAACTGCTGGCCCAACTGGAGATCGACTACACGGACGGCACGCACGCCACTGTCGCCACCGGCCCGGACTGGCAGATCGCCGACAGCCGCACCATCACCAACTCCCAGTACGCGGGCGAGACGTACGACGCTGGCAAGACTCTCGCGTGGCGGCCGGTGCAGGTCGTCGATAGTCCACAAGGGACGCTCGTGGCCCAGCAGCACGAGCCCATCGAGGTCGTCGAAACGGTCACGGCAACGGTCACGGAGCTCAAGCCGGGGCTGTGGATCGCGGACATGGGCCGCACAATGGCCGGCTGGACCCGGCTCACGGTGACCGCGCCCGCCGGAACCCTTGTCCGCCTGCAGCACGGGGAAAAGCTGAAGGCCGACGGAACGGTCGTGTGGGAGAACAACCTCGTCCCCGGCCGGCACCAGACCGACGAGTACATCTGCGCGGGAACGGGCTCGGAGACGTGGGAGCCCCGGTTCTCCTACAAGGGTTTCCGGTACGTCCAGCTCACCGGGGCCAAGCCGGGCCTGGTCGAGGGCCGGATCGTGCACACCAAAGTGCCGGAGACCGGGACATTCCGGTGTTCCGAGCCGTTCTTCGAACAACTCGACCGCGCGATGCGCCGGACGTTGCAGAACAACATGCACGGCATTCCGACTGACACCCCGATGTACGAGAAGAACGGCTGGACCGGCGACGCGCAACTCGGTGCGCCGACGATGATGTTCGCCTATGGTGTGCCGCGGTTCCTGACCAAGTGGTTGCGGGACTTGAAGGACAGCCAGACCGACGCCGGGCAGCTGCCGGTGATCGTGCCGAGCGGCGGCTGGGGATATGGCGATCTGGGGCCGTCGCCGGAGTGGACGACGGTGTACCCGTTCCTGCTCAGGGAGATGTACCGGATCTACGGCGATGCCGCGGTCGTCGCCGAACATTGGGACCCGCTGACGAAGTATCTGGACTGGGAGATCGCGCGCCTGCAGAACAACCTGGCCATTACCGCTCTGGGCGACTACCTTCCGCCCGGTTACGGCGGGAACCCGCCCGAGGACACGCGTCTGACCGCGACCGCGTACCTGCACCGGGCCTTGATCGGCACCGCCGAGCTGGGGGAGATGCTGGGGCACAACGACGTCGCGACCCGGTATCGCACGGTCGCCCAGGCCTGCAAGGACGCGTTGAACGCGACTTTCCTGCAGGACGGCCGTTATCGGACCGCCAAGGACCCGGACTACCGGCAGACCTCCAACGCGATCCCGTTGATGTTCGGTCTTGTGCCGCCGGGCTCGGTGAGTTCGGTGGTGACGCACCTGGTGGAGGACATCCGGGCGCGCGGCGACCACCTGAACACCGGCGCGCTGGGGACGAGCGTGTTGTTGCGGGTGCTGGCCGCCCACGGCCACGCGGATGTCGCCTACGCCATCGCGACCCAGCGGACCTACCCCAGCTGGGGGTACTGGTTCGACCAGGGCGCCGACACCATGTGGGAGATGTGGCCGGCGGACTCACGTTCACGGGACCATTACTTCCAGGGAACCGTCGTGCAATGGCTGTACGAGAACGTTGCGGGACTGCGCCCGGGGGACGCCGGGTATGAGCGGTTCACCGTGCGGCCGGACGCGCGGGTGGGCGTGAGCTGGGCGCAGGCGTCGATCCGGACCGTGCGCGGGGACGCGTCCGTGGCGTGGAACGTCGTCGGCCGCACGTTCCACCTCACCGTGCAGGTCCCGGTAGGCTCGACGGCGGAGGTCTCCGTGCCGGGCGCGGGCAGCGCGCCAAGTGGCACGCGTTTCCTGCGTGCCGAGCCGGGTTTCCAGGTCCACCTGGCGCCCGCCGGGCGCTGGAGTTTCACCGGTGAGATTGATCACCCCTAGCGATCCCCTGTTTCCTGAGAGTCGGAATGGATATAGGTGAGCCGCGCGTTGTAATAGTTGACGTGAAGTGAACGTGGCGTGCTTTGGAGGCCCGTGGTGCTGGAGCCGGAGAACTTGTACGAGGTCGACTCGGATGTGCCCGACCTGACGGGAGCCGTCCTGCTGCACCACCTCGACGGCTTCATGGACGCGGGTTCGGCGGGCGCGACCCTGGTCGAGGAGCTGCTGTCGCACACCCATCGGGTCATCGCGCGGTTCGACCTGGACACCCTCCTGGACTACCGCTCGCGGCGCCCGATGATGACGTTCGCGACGGACCACTGGGAGGACTACCAGGCCCCCGAGCTGGTCATCCACCTCATGCACGACGCGGCGGGCACCCCCTTCCTGCTGCTCACGGGCCCGGAACCGGACTTCCGCTGGGAGGCCTTCACCGCCGCGGTGCGCCAGTTGGTCGACCGCTGGGGCGTGCGGCTGACCGTGGGCTTCCACGGCATCCCCATGGGCATCCCCCACACCCGTCCCCTCGGCGTCACGGCCCACGCGACCCGAACAGACCTCGTCTCGGGCTACGAAACCTTCTTCAACCGAGTCCAGGTCCCCGGCAACGTCTCCGGCCTGCTGGAGTACCGCCTCGGCCAAGCGGGCCTCGACGCCATGGGCTTCGCCGCCCACGTCCCCCACTACCTCACCCAGTCGACCTACCCGGCAGCCGCCCTGGTCCTCCTCGACGCGATCACCAAAGCCACAGACCTGGTCCTCCCCGCCACCACCCTCACGGAGTCCTCCCGCAGGGCCGACGCGGAGATCCAGCGCCAGGTCAGCGAGTCCGACCAGGTAGCCGAGATCGTGGCCTCCCTGGAACGCCAGTACGACGCCTTCATAGACGCCAAGGACAAAGAGAAAAACCTCCTCATGGACCCCGACAGCATCCCCTCCGCCGACGAGCTGGGCGCGGAGCTGGAACGGTTCCTCGCGGAGCAGAACAAGTCAGACTGACCTGTTGATTGACCGACTGGCTGGCTGTGGTTTTGACGGGGTCGAGGAAGTATTCCTCGGCCCCTTTTCATTTACTAGGGGTCTCCGAAGGAGATCTGCAGGCGGGTTGAATAAAGGCAATTCTCCGGAGAAAATGATCGCTGCGGCGGAGGCGTTCAAGATCAGGGTGTTGGCGGTTCGGATCCCTGCGCCTGCCGGGACGGGGTGGGGTGGTGCTGGGTGATGGTGCCCGGGAAGAGGTTTCTATCGAGTTGGGTGTTGCTCCGGCGG
>CBIMJO010000218.1:0-9940 GCA_966244135.1 uncultured Actinocrispum sp.
CATCGCGTTGTGCCTGTTCGGCGAGCTGTCGCTGTACTGGTACCTGCGCGGCATGCGCGGGGAGGCCGCCGCGCTGGCCGAGGCGCTGCTGGCCAAGGTCGACGAGCCGCCCGAGCGGTGGGACTAGGAGTTCGTGCTGTGCGTGCTGTCCGCGATGCGTGGCCGGACGGACGCCCCGGAATGGCATGACCAGCTGAAACTCGCCGAGGCCCGGATGGTGGCGCCGCACGGGCCGCTGCGGCGGGCGTTCACCGCGTTCATGTGGGGCACGATGACCGGCCCGCCCAAGACCGAACCACAGCGCCCGCTCACCGAGGGCGACCTCTGGTCGGAGGCGTTCACCGAGCTCGGGTTCGCCCTGATCGACCTGTTCGGTGGCCGCGCCGAGCAGGCCGTCCGCACCGGTGAGGTGGCGCTGGCCGGGTTCCGGACCGTGGGCGACCGCTGGGCCATGGTGCTGGCGTTGGACCTGCTCGCCCGGATCGCCGATTTCAGCGGCGACCGGCCCCGGTTCCACACGCTGATCAGCGAGGCGATGGACCACGTGGCCGAGCTGGGGTCGGTCGAGGACCAGGCCCAGCTGCTGTGCCGGCGCGCGTACCACTCCGCCCGCGGCGGTGACCTGGCCGAGGCCCGGGCCGACTACGAGCAGGCGGTGCTGACCGGCCGCCGGGCCGGCAGCCCCGAGCTGGTCGCGGAGGCATCGTGCGGCCTGGGCGATGTCGCCCGGTTCAGCGACGACCTGACGGCCGCGCGGGGCTGGTACGAGCTGGCGTTGGGCAGTTCCCCGGCCGAGTCGTTCATGACGAGTGCGACCCGCGCCCGCGTGCAGGTCGGGCTGGGCCGGCTGGCCGAGGCACACGGCGACATGGATCTGGCCCGGTCCCAGTTCGACCTGGCCGTCACCACCGCACTGGCCGGGCGCAACCTGCCGGAGGTCGCCCCGGCCGCGGACGGGCTCGCCGCGGTCGCCCTGCACGATGGCGACCCGGAGCTGGCCGCGATCCTGCTGGGCGCGGCCGTGGCGTTGCGCGGGATGCCGGTGAGCGGTGATCCGGATGTCGCCCGGACGGTCGACGAGACCCGCCGTGAGCTGGGCGAACGGTTCGAGGAGGCGTACCGGCGCGGCGCGGCGATGACCAGGGACGAGGCGCTGACGCTGCTCGGTGAGCGGCCGTCAGCGTTCGGTGCGTGAGCGGTAAGCGGCGGCCCGCAGGCTGCCGGGCATGGCTGAAATCAAATGGTGGCGGCGCCCGTGGGTGGTGCCGTTGGCGTTCGTCGCCGTCGCGTTCGTGACGTTCTCGTTGCCGCCGTACCTCACCGGCGGCTCCCGTGTCCCGCTGACCAGCGGCCTGAGCTGGTACTACCCGTTGCTCGTCGCGCACGTGTCGTTCGCGTCGGTCGCGATGCTCACGTGTGTCCTGCAGGTATGGCCGTGGTTCCGACAGCCCTACCCACGAGTTCACCGGATCACCGGCCGTGTGTACGTGTTCGCCGGGGTGCTGCCTGCAGGTCTCGCGGGCTGGGTGCTCGGCTCAGTGACCCCGTTCGGCCCGGTGGCGATGGCGAGCAGTCTGGTCATGCCGCCGCTGTGGCTGGCGTTCACCGTGGTGGGCTACCGGATGGCCAGGCAGAAGCGGTTCCTCGACCACCGCAAGTGGATGCTGCGCAGCTTCGTGCTGACCATGTCCATCATCACCAACCGGGTGTGGAGTGTGATCGCGTACCTGGCGTTGGCGCCCCAGCTGGACACGACGTTCCACGGTGACGGGACCCTGCTGAGCTACTCGGTGGCCGGGATCGCGACCTGGCTGGGCTGGACAGTGCCGTTGCTCGTGCTGCAGTGGCGGTTCGACCGGGCGGATGCGGCGAAGCGGTTCAAGCGGCCCGTCACGGTGTAAAAACGAGCCGTGAACGGTGAAGTGAGACGGGTGGACGAGACCAGCGACGCGCTGGCGGACCTCTGGCGCGTGCTCGGCGTCGGGGAATCGATCGACTCGGCCTTGCACCGGCTGCTCGAGGTCGTGCTCAAGGTGGTGACGGACGCGGGCGCGGTCAGCGTGACGGCCACCCAGGACCGGGGTCCCTGGACCGTCGCCGCGTCCGACGACTGGGCGGTCACCATCGACAAGAACCAGTACGCGGCCGACGACGGGCCGTGCCTGGAGGCGGCCCGGACCCGGCAGATGGTGCTGGTCTCGGGCGCCGAGGCGTTCGCCCGGTGGCCGGAGTTCGCCAAGGACGCCCTGGCCCACGGCGTCAACTCCTACCTGGCCGCACCGCTGGTGCTCAGCGAGCAGCACGTGGGCTCGCTGAACGTGTACGGGTTCGGCTCGGACTCGTTCGACCGGCTCGACGAGGCCCTGCTGCGGCTGATGACGACCGCGGCCTCCGCTGTCATCGGCAACGCCCGCCAGCTCGCCCGGATGCGTGAGATAGCCGAGAACCTGCGCATCGCCATGGAGTCGCGCGCCGAGATCGAACAGGCGAAGGGCGTGCTGATGGCGGTGCGCGGGATCACCGCCGACGAGGCCTTCGACACACTGGTCACCCAGTCCCAGCACACGAACACCAAGCTCATCGTGGTCGCGCGGACGCTGCTGGAGTCAGTCCGGAAATGACCGGTCGCGCACCGGCAGCGCGAACCACAGCACCCCGAAGGCGATCGCCACCAGCCCGGCGATGAGGATCGGCACCCACCCGCCGAACACCACCTGGCCGATCAGCAGCACCGTCCCGGCCATCGCGACGGCGAGGCAGACCAGCCCGGCGAGGGCGAACCTGTTGCCGTTCCTGATGATCTGCTCCCGCCGGCCGTGCCGGAACAGGATCCGGTGCCACGCCGCCGGAGCGGTCAGCAGCGCCGTCGCCGCCGTCGCGAACAGGACGGTCACGAAGTGGGTGATCCTGATGTACGTCTCCGCGTGCGCGTAGCGGTCGGTGAATGCGATGGACAGCAGGAAACCGAACAGGATCTGCACCCCGGCCTGGGCCACCCGCAACTCCTGCAACAGTTCGCCCAGGTTTCGCGCCAATTGTTGCTGTTCGGACTCCTCGGCCTCACTCATCATCGCACCATACCCCTTGTGACCTGCGGAGACGACTTCGTACCCACTATCGGCGCGGTCAAACACCTTCCGCGTCAAGTTGTGTTGTGTGCGAGGGCTCCGTACGGTTGACGCATCGCCAACGGTTGAAAACACAGCCGCGCAGACGTGTTTGGCAACCGAAGGAGTTCCCCCATGAGCACCCAGAGATCCGCTGAAGGTGCGACTGTGACCGACAAACTGCTCAAGGTGGAAGTGCACGCGCTCGCCACCGGCGTCCCGCTCGTCAAGGTGCTCGGCGACCTCGACCTGGCCACCGCGCCCACATTCAAGCAGGCCATGACCGAGCAGGCGACGACCGGCCGTGAGTTCGTGGTCGACATGGACGGCGTGGACTTCCTCAGCTCGGCCGGCCTGGCCGTCCTGGTCGACCTGCGCCAGCAGATGGACGACCAGAACCTCAAGTGGGCGGTGGTGGCCGCGCGGCACACCGTCACCCGCCCGCTCGAGATCACCGGCATGCACGCCGTGCTGCCGATCTTCACCGACATCCCGGCTGCGCTGGACTCCTTGAAGGGCTAACGCCTCCGACGCGCGGGGACCGGCTCCCCGAGCCACCTCGGGCGCCGGACCTCGTTGGCGTCACACCATTTCAGCATGCCGATCGTCCACAGCAGAACGTGCGTGAACACCTCGAGGGTGGCTTGGAAGGCGTCGTCCCGCAACGCCAGGTCCACCTGGAACAGCGCGTCGTCGGTGTGACCGTTCAGCTGTGCCAGCAACGCGCGGACCGAGGCACGCACCGGCGGGCTGGTGTCGTCGATCGCGATGGACTCGTTGTCGTCGTCGGTGAGTTCCAGCCCGTAGTTCGGGCTGTCCTTCGCGGACGGACCGGCGGCGGTGTGCATCATCTCGGACAGGGCCGTGATCAGCTCGCAGACGATCACGTGCGACTCCCGGCCGCCGGACTGCCGTTCGGCGGTGAGCCTGGCCAGCTCCAGCACCAGGCTCTCGTTGTCGCCGGAGTCCATCACCCCCACCAGGAACCTGGCCCGCGAACGCGGATGCAGTTCGGACATGGTCGTCAAGCACCTCCCGACGGCACGGCCTGATGTACCCGCGGCCGCACCTCGTTGGCCCAGAACTCGAAGAACGCCTCCTGGTCCGGGCCGATCTGCTGGATGTGGACCTGGTCATAGCCAGCGTCCACAAAGGACTGAACTCGCGCGGCCACGGCGTCCGGGTCCGGACCGCACGGCACCGCCTCGGCGACCATCCCCGGGGTGACCAAAGTGGACGCCTGCTCGAAGTGCCGCGGCGTGGGCAGTACCTGCGCCAGCTCGCCGGGCACCTGTTCGTTGGGCCACAACCGGCGCGCGGTCTCGACACCCTGCTCCCGGGTCGGCGCGTAACACACCTTGAACCCGCCCTGAGCGGGCCGGTCCGCGCCACCGGACTCGCGGAACCTGCGCACCAGCTTGGACTCCGGCAGCACCGACATGAACCCGTCGCCGATCCGGCCGGCCAGCGCGGCCGAGCGCGACCCGAAGCCGGACACGTAGATCGGCACTGGGTCGTCGGGCAATGTGAACAGCTGCGCGTTCTCCACGCGGTAGTGCGTGCCGCGGTAGTCGACCTCGCCGCCGCGGTGCAGCGCACGGATCACCTCGACGGCCTCCTCCAGCATCGCCAGCCGGACCGCGGCCGGCGGCCAGTGGTCGCCGAGGATGTGCTCGTTGAGCGCCTCGCCGCTGCCCACGCCGAGCACGAACCGGCCCTCCAGCTGGACCGCGGCGGTCGCCGCGGCCTGGGCGATGATCACCGGGTGGATCCGCATGGTCGGGCAGGTCACCGCGGTGGCGATCGGCAGGCTGGTCGCCTCGGCCAGCGCGCCGATCACCGACCACACGAACGGGCTGTTGCCCTGCTCACGGTTCCACGGGTGGAAGTGGTCGGAGACCCACAGCCGCTCGAACCCGGCCTGCTCCGCCATCCTGGCCTGTTCCACCAGGTCACGCGGGCCGAATTCCTCGCTGGACAGGAAATATCCGATGCTGACCATGCCTGACGTGTACCCGGCTCCGACCGGACCAATCACCGGTTAACCGGTCGATGACCGGGTATGTGACTGGTATGAGCGATCTGATCAGGGTGATCCAGCAGGACCATGAGCACATCGAAAGCCTGTTGTACGAGCTGGAAACCACCACAACGAGCCCGGAGAACAGACGTGCGCTCGCGGATCACCTGATCACCGAGCTGGAACGGCACCTGGTGGCCGAGGAGCGGTACCTGTTCCCGGCGGTCCGTTCGCACCTGCCGGACGGCGAGGCGATCGCCGACCAGGCCAAGAGGTTACGCGCCACGGCGGAGAAGTCCATGGCGGGACTGGAGAACGTGTCCCCCGCCGCCGCCGGTTTCGAGCTGTCCCTGACCAAACTGACCGCCGCCGTCCGCCGGCACATCCACCGCCAGGACGAGACGCTGCTGCCCCGGCTGCGCAATGCCTTGTCCGCAGCGGACCTGCGTGAACTCGGCGAACAGGTGGTGCACGCCAAGGAGATCGCACCGACCAGGCCGCACCCCACCACCGGGGACGGACAGGGCGTCCCGCTCGGCCTCGGCAACCACCTGGTCGAGACCGTCCGGAATGCGTTGACCAGCGGTCGTTAGCGGTCATCCAGCGGCTGTGAGCGGTGGCGCCCACAGCACCTCCGCGCGGAGGGTCGCCGCGAACTGTGCGACCGTGCTCGCCGGTGGCGTTGTCTCACCGTCGAGGTGGGCCACGATGTCCAGCTCGGCGTCGTCGGTCTCCGTGGCGATGGCCCACCCGGTCGTCTCCTCCCAGACCAGCGCCACGTCGCGCCCGTTCAGCCGCCAGTCCAGGGCGATGTAGCCCCAGGCCGGCGATTCCCCGCCCCAGCAGCACGACTCCAGCCCTACCCCGGCCTGCTTGCTCACATCGGCCAGGTAGTCACGCACGTCATCGATCACGGCATTAGAGTGGGCTCCGCGCAAATCCGTCAAACCTCTTACGGTTGCCAGTCACCCCCGCGGGTAGCCGACCACTATGAGCCAGCGGTACCGGCGCGCGTGCGACTACCTTGCCGCCTGCATGATCTACCTGCGGGACAACGTGATGTTGCGCGAGCCGCTCAAGCCCGAGCACCTCAAGCCCCGGCTGCTGGGCCACTGGGGCACCTGTCCGGGCATCAACCTTGTCTACAGTGGACTCAACGGCCTGGTCTCCCGGTCCGGCCAGCGGACGTTGCTGGTCACCGGGCCCGGTCACGGTGCTCCGGCGGTGCACGCCAACCTGTGGCTGGAAGGCACCCACGCCGTGTACGACCCGGCGTTGTCCTTGGACGGGGCCGGAATGACCGAGCTGGTCCGGCGGTTCTCCTGGCCTGGTGGGTTTCCCAGCCACCTGGCGCCCCAGGTTCCCGGTGTCATCCACGAAGGCGGTGAGCTGGGCTACGCCCTGGCGACGGCTGCTGGGGCCGCGCTGGACGATCCCGGCCTGATGGTGGCCTGCATCGTCGGCGACGGCGAGGCCGAGACCGGACCGGCCGCCGCGTCCTGGCAGGTCACGAAGTTCCTGGACCTGGAGACCGGCGGCGCGGTGCTGCCGATCCTGCACCTCAACGGCTACAAGATCTCCTCGCCCACGGTGTTCGCGGCGATGAGCGACGGCGAGCTGATGTCGTACTTCCGGGGCTCGGGCTGGTCGCCGCGGATCGTGGACGTCACGCAGACCCGCGATCCGGACATGCTGCTGGCCGAGACGCTGGACCTGGCGCAGGCCGCGCTGGCCGCCCGGCCGATGATCATCCTGCGCACCCCCAAGGGCTGGGGGCTGCCCAACCACGACGACCACGGAACTGCCCTGGCGGGGACGTTCCACGCCCACCAGGTGCCCGTTTCCGCCGACCAGCTTGACGTTCTGGAGACGTGGCTGCGTTCCTACCGCCCGGACGAGCTGTTCTCCCCTTCGGGCGAGCCACTTCCCGGCCTGCTGGACGAGATCCCGCCCCCGCATCTGCGGCTGGGCCGGGTTCCGCAGGCCAACGGCGGACTGCTGCGCGAGGACCTGCCGTTGCCCTCGGTCGAGAAGCACATGCACAGCGCGGGCGAGATCGTCAGCGCCAACGAGGCTCTCGCCGGATGGCTGTCGGAACTCATCGGCGCCACCGAGGATCGGCGTGACTTCCGGGTGGTCTGCCCGGACGAACTGGAGTCCAACAAGCTCGGCGCGGTCTTGGATACCACCGACCGGGCGTTCACCTGGCCGTTCGATGGGTACGCGGAGAACCTGGCGCCCGACGGCCGGGTCGTGGAGGTGCTGTCCGAACACATCTGCCAGGGCATGCTGGAGGGGTATCTGCTCACCGGGCGGCATGGGCTGTTCCCGTGCTACGAGGCCTTCGCGTCCATTGTGGACTCCATGGTGAACCAGTACGCCAAGTTCCTCAAGATGTCCGCCGAGGTACCGTGGCGCGTGCCAGTGGCGAGCCTGAACTACCTGCTGACCAGCGAAGGCTGGCGGCAGGAGCACAACGGCTACAGCCATCAGGGCCCGGGGTTCATCAACAACATCCTGACGCGCAAAGCCTCCGTGTCGCGGGTGTACCTGCCGCCGGACGCGAACACGTTGCTGTACACCATGCGGCACTGCCTCAGCGGGACTGGCCGGATCAACGTCGTCGTCGCCAGCAAGCAGCCCTACCCGGTGTGGCTGGACCCCGATGCCGCAGCGGCCCACTGCGAGGCGGGCGCTTCGGTGTGGGAGTGGGCATCCACCCCGGGTAGCCCGGAAGTCGTGCTGGCGTGTGCGGGAACCGTTCCCACCGTGGAAACCCTGGCCGCGGCGGCTCTCCTTCGACAGCATGCACCAGATCTACGGGTGCGGACGGTGAATGTCGTTGACCTGCTGGCGCTGGCACCACCGGACCGACACCCACACGGGCTGCCCATCGACGCGTTCACCCGGTGTTTCAGCACCGAGATCCCCGTGGTGCTGGCGTTCCATGGATACCCGTCGGCGGTTCACGAGGTGCTCCACGGCAGGCGCACCCCCGAGCGGTTCCACGTGCATGGGTACCAGGAGGAAGGCACCACCACGACACCGTTCGACCTGTTGGTGAGCAACGGGATGAGCCGGTTCGACCTCGCCGCCGACGCGGTCCGCCGGGCGTGGCGTGGCCGGGGTGCTCAGGTGGCGGACTCGCTGCTGGCCACGCGGGACCTGGTGCGGGACAAGGCTTGGCGCGACGGCGTCGACCCGCGTGAGGTGACCGAGTGGCGGTGGGTGCCAGCTCCATGAGCGTGACAGTTCAGGACAAACGCGCGCATGGGTAGCCCTCCTTTCCGTCCCCGGAGGACTACCCATGCGAACAACGGTTAACCGATGGAGTCGAACGGCAAACGCAGAATCAGGCCGCTTGTCAGTGGATCGTTGGTTTGGCGGATGCGGGTGAGTTCGGTGGTGGTGAGGGCGCGGTGGTAGAGGCGGGTGTCGTCGAGGGTGCCGTTCCAGCGGAACTGGCCGTCGAGGCGTTGGCCGAGCAGGAGCTGGAAGGACACTGTTTCGGTGACGGAGCCGGGGATGTCCGGGCCGGCGGCCACTTGGGTGCCGTCGACCCACATCTTGAGCTGGCCCGCGGCGCGTTGGAGGGCGATGTGGTGCCAGGCCTGGTCGTCGTAGGCCTTGGTGGTCTCGATCGACTTGCTGCCGTTGGCGGTGGTCATCAGGGCGATCAGGCGGCCGTTCGACGGTTCGCCGCGTAGCCAGAGCTGTGGGGCAGTGGTGCCCATGCCGCCCAGCCAGAAGATGACCTGAGGGGTTTTGGTTGCGCCGTAACGGAACCAGGTCGACCAGGTGAAGTCGTCGTCGCCGATGGCCAGCGCGGGTTTGTAGGGGACGCGGACGAAGTCGTCACTGAGCGCGAAGGCCTTGCCGAACTTGCCTGTGGTGAGGGTGGTTGCGCCCACGACGTTGCTGGACGCGTTGGTGGGCGAGACATCCGGGGTGATCGGGCCCGCGGATTTGCGCCAGCCCAAGTAGTCCTCGGTGAACCTGCCGAACCGGATCTCATCGCGAGCATCGACCGCGCCACCCTCGTAGATCAGGCCGATCTCGGGGTTCGCGGTGCCGGTGATCTGCACGAGGTCCGAGTAGCCCGACCAGTCGGTGGTGATGCGGGTGCCTTGTTCGGTGTTCTCCCAGGTCTTGGCGTTGTCGTAGGAGGAACGGACGGTCATCCACCGGCGCCGGTCGGTGTCCGAAGGGGACGAGAACAGGGTCCGCTCGCCTTGACCGGGCCGGTTCAGGCGCAGCGCGGAGCCCTGAACCATGGGTGTGACCAGGTCCGGGATGGTGGTGAACGGCGTGCTGAACGTCTCGCCGCCGTCCTTGCTGACCGCGTAGTCCCGGTTGCCGATATCGGTTCCGCCCTGTTCCCGGCCGTTCGCATAGATCGAACCGTCCGGCAGCTCCACAACCGTGACCTCAGAAGGCTTCTGGGCGTACGTGCCGCCGACGGGGTGCGGGAACGAGGAAACAGCGCCGATGTGCCAGTTGTCGCCGTCATCGTCGCTGTAGATCAGACCGGCGTGGTTGGCGATGGAATGCGTGCCGTCACTGGTCTCCGCGTTGAACCCGAACACCATCCGGCCGGCGTGCGGACCTTTGGCGAGCTGGATGCCGTGCACCGGACCGGAGGCGTACCAGGAGTCCCACTCCGGCAGCTTCGCCTGGGCGCTGATGTCCTTCGGCGTCGACCAGGTGAGGCCCTCGTCGGTGCTGAACTGGACATGCGGAGTACGCGGACACGGGACGTCGCAGCCCCTGTCGTCCAAGCGGCCCTTGTTGTACGTGGTGACCAGGACAATCT
>CBIMJO010000219.1:0-9937 GCA_966244135.1 uncultured Actinocrispum sp.
CACCCCGTTGGCGTGCCCCAGGAAATGCTTGGGCACCAGCTGCGGCACCGCCGACTGGTAGGCCAGCCGCTGGAAGACCAGGGCCACCGACAACGCGGCCAGCCCGATCCAGATCTGCCAGATCTGCAGCTCCCCGGTCAGGTAGACCAGGGCGAACACTCCCTGGATGAGCCCGGCGGCGCAGTCGGAAGCCAGCATCACCTTGCGCCGGTCACACCGGTCGACGATGGCGCCGGCGAGTGGCGCGAGGAAAAGCCCGAGCATGCCGAAGATCCATGAGGTCGCATACGAGGTGAGTGACCCCGTCGACAGGTAGATCCACAGTGGAATGGCGTACTCGGTCAGCTGCGAGCCGGTGATGGAGACCAGCTGACCAGCGGCCACCGCCAGGAACCGGCCCAGACTCGGTTCTACGTCCTTGCGCGGCGCAGGTTCGTCGGGCGTCTGGGAGACATCGGCCAGCCACCAGCTCGCATCCGCGCCCCTTGTGCTGTGCGACAGTTCCTCGGTGGTCTCCCCGGCCAGGGCCACGTGCGTCTGCGTGATGATCTCGGCGAGTTCCTCCGGGCGGAACTTCAGGAAGTAGTGCCCGGCCTCGTCGAGCACGACCAGCGCGGTCTTCGGGGTCATGAAATGCCATTCCCGGTACCGTTCCTGGTAGTACTCGGTGATCGGGTCGCGCTCGCCGACCACGGAGATGATCGGGGCGTTCAGCTTGGCCGCTCCGGTGTCGAGCAGTTCGGAGAAGTAGTCCTCGGCGGCCGCGCCGTCCTCCCGCATCAGCTTGACGATGGTGGTGATCTCGTCGGCCGGCAGGCCTTCCAGATCGGCTCCCATCCCGCGCAACCAGTTCGCCCACGACCGGTCGCTGCGCAGCCGCTTGAGCTTGGTGAGCCGGCCGAACGCGCCGAGCACCCCGCGCAACGGAAGCGCGAAGGGGAAGTTCGCGGCGACGTAGATCGCCTCGATGTCCCGTCCGGCCGCCTCCAGCCTGCGGGCGATCTCGACGGTGAGCGCACTGCCCAGGCAGTGGCTGTAGAGCACGAGAGGTCCGGTGACCTGTTCGAGGATCTCGGTCACACACTCCTGCGCGATGTCCCCGAGTGGCAACATCTCCTCGGCGACGCCGGGGTCGTGACCGGGCAGTGCGACGGCGAACAGGGTGTTGCCTTCGGGCAGGGCGTCCGCGAGCGGCTGGAACACGACCGCGCTCGTGCCCGCGTATGGCACGCCGACGTACGTGAGTGTGCGCTGATGCGCGGGAATCGGGCGGGTCAGCTCGTAGAGTCGTTTGCCGGTGCGGGTTTCCGGCTCCGGTGCCTCGATCATGGCGGCGAGTTCGCGGATCGTGGGCTCGGCGAACATGTCCATCACGGTGATGCCGGGTGAGCCCGGGGGCAGCTGGCGGCGCAGCCGGGAGATCACCCGGGTGGCCAGCAGCGAGTGCCCGCCCAGGTCGAAGAAGTCGTCGTCGATGCCCACCCGGTCGATGCCCAGTGCCTCCTGCCACAGCGTGGCCATCAGTCGTTCGATGTCCGTGCGTGGTTCGGCCGACACCTCCTGGGCGGACTCCTGTTGGGGCGCGGGCAGGGCGTTGCGGTCGAGTTTGCCGTTGGGGCTGGTGGGCAACGCGTCGAGCACCACGTAGCCGGCCGGCACCATGTAGTCGGGCAGCACACGCTTGAGCCCGGCCCGCAGGTCCTCTGCTGTTGGTGCCGTGCCATCCGCGACGATGTAGGCGACGAGGCGTTGGTCGCCGGGCCGGTCCTCGCGCAGGGCGACCGCCGCGTCCCGGACCGGATGCGTCCGCAGGACCGCCTCGATCTCACCGAGTTCGACCCGCTGGCCACGGATCTTGACCTGGGTGTCGATCCGGCCGAGGAACTCCAGCGCGCCGTCCGGCCGGTGGCGGGCGAGGTCGCCGGTCTTGTACAGGCGGCTGCCCGGCGGCCCGAACGGGTTGGGCACGAACCGTTCCTCGGTCAGCCCGGGCCGGTTCAGGTAGCCACGGGCCAGTCCCACGCCGCCGATGTGCAGCTCACCCGGTGTGCCCGGGACGACCGGCTGCATCTGCTGGTCGAGCACGTACAGCTGGATGTTGTCGATCGGCCGGCCGATGGGGATGCGGGTCAGGCCGTCCAGCCGCTCGCAGTGCCAGTGGCTGACGTCGACGGCTGCTTCTGTTGGCCCATAAAGGTTGTGCAGTTGCGCGTCGAGCCGGCCGGTGAACCGGCGGGCGAGGTCCGCGGGCAGTTCTTCGCCGCTGCAGATGACCCTCCGCAGGGACGTGCGGTCCGCTGCGTCGGCCTCGGCGAGGAACACCGCCAGCATCGAAGGTACAAAGTGGACCGTGGTGACCCCGTCGCGCGCGATCACCTCCCTGAGGTATCCGGCGTCCTTGTGGCCGCCCGGACGAGCCAGGGTCAGGCGGGCACCCGTGATCAGCGGCCAGAACAGCTCCCAGACCGAGACATCGAAGCTGACCGGTGTCTTCTGCAGGACCACATCGTCGGCGGTGAGCGCGTAGCGGCGCTGCATCCAGTTCAGGCGGTTGCAGATCGCGCGGTGGGTGATCACCACGCCCTTCGGCCGGCCGGTCGAGCCCGAGGTGTAGATGACGTACGCGGCATTGTCCGGTCCGGCAACAGGTTCCGGGGCGACGCCGCTGAGGTGTTCGTCCAGGAGGATCGTTTCCGTGGTGTCCGGCAGCGCTGTCCGCAGCCGCCGTTGGGTCACTACAGCCGCTGGGTTGGCGTCGGATAGCATGAACGCCAGCCGGTCGGGTGGATACTCCGGATCGAGCGGCAGGTAGGCCGCGCCCGCCTTGAGGATGCCCAGCAGCCCCACGACCAGTTCCGGCGAGCGTTCCGCGCAGATGGCCACGATGTCCTCACAGCCGACACCGTTGGCACGTAATCGGTTCGCCAGGCCGTTGGCCCGGGTGTCGAGCTCCGCGTAGGACAGTTCGGTGTTCTCGAAAGTCACGGCGGTCGCGTGGGGAGTGCGTGCGGCCTGGGCCTCGAACAGAGCTGTCAGTGTTGTCCGGTCCGGGAACTCGGTGGCCGTGTCGTTCCAGTCGACGAGAACGGTGGTGCGTTCCGCCTCGTCCAGCAGCGGCAGTTCGGCCACGGGTGTGTCCGGATGCGAGACCACGCCGTCGAGCAAGGTCTTCAGGTGCCGGCCGATGCGTTCGGCCTCGGTGCGGGGGATCGCGAGGCGGCTGTACTGCAGGCTCAGCCTGAGGTCGCCCGCGCCGGCGACGACTTGGACGTGCAAGGCGTTGCGGGCGGCGAGGTTGAACTCCATCCAGTCCACTTCGGCGGCCAGGCCGGTGAAGGACGGGGCGTCGGCACGGTCGCGGTAGCTCATCGACACGGGCGCCAGCGAGGTCGCCGGTTGCACTCCGGTGACCGCGCGGGCCAACGGCACCTCCCAGTGTGCGTACACCTCCCGCAGTTCGGCCCGCACCCGTGCGGCCAGCGAACGGAACGTCATGGCCGGTTCGATCGGGACGCCGACCGGGAGTTCGTTGACGAACACACCGATGGCGTTGCGGTGCTGCGGAGTCCGGGTGGACAGGTCGACGGCGACCGACGGCCGGTCGTTGCCGTACCGGAAGAGCAGTACCTGGACCGCCGAGACCAGCAACTCGAACTGGGACACGCCAACGGTCCGGCCGGCCTCGCGGATCGCGGGGCCGAGCCGCAGTTCGACCGACTCGCCATCGTGCGCCGACCGGTGCCCGTTGAGCCCGGGCAGCACGACGTCCTGCGGACGCCACCGGTCCGCCCAGAAGCTCTTCGCGTCGGGTACCGCGGCGGCGATTCGCTGTGTTTCGGCGGCGACATGGACCGCGTAGTCCGGCACTGCGGGGAGATCGGGCTCTTCGCCGCGGA
This sequence comes from uncultured Actinocrispum sp., assembly GCA_966244135.1. Classification (GTDB taxonomy): domain Bacteria; phylum Actinomycetota; class Actinomycetes; order Mycobacteriales; family Pseudonocardiaceae; genus Kibdelosporangium. Next base: position 3,897 of record CBIMJO010000219.1, read on the forward strand.
CGCGGGCGTTGTAGCACGTGGCGAGATCCCGGAGGAGAACGTCCTTGGACGCTCCGTCGAAGACCAAGTGGTGCGCGACGAACAACAGCTCGAACCGGTCGTTCCCGAGCTCGAACAGGGTGAACCGGGCCAGCGAGCCATGCCGCAGGTCGAACGGCCGCACGATCTCCGCTCGCCGCGCAGTGTCCACATCGGACACGGCGACACGCGCCACACCAGGTGGTTCGGCGGCGACGATCCGAAGTACACCGTCGCTTTCGGACAGTGTGCTCGCCAGCAGCGGATGGCGGGCCACCACGTCCTGACAGGCCAGGGTGAATTCCTCGATTCGCAGCTCGCCGGACAGCGAGAGCGACAGCGGGATGTGGTAGCCCGACGCCGCGTCCACCACCTGCTCGGTGAACCAGATGCCATGCTGGGCCAAAGAAGCCTGCGTCATCGAAGTGCCCCCAGTCCGGTCAGGAACCGCTGCGCCAGCTGCTCGATCGCCGGCGGGTCGAAAGTGAGGTGGTTGTAGACCAGCCAGCCGCTGATCGAGCCGTCCGGGTGCTCGGTGAGCGCGAGTTCGGGCACGCTCAGATCGGGTCCCGGCATCGGCCAGGCGAACATCAGCTCGCGGGGCAGGTCGAAGGGCTCGGACTCCAGGCCGGGGAAGTGCACCGGACCGGCCCACCGCTCGAACCGCAACCAGGCCGGTTGCGGGATCTGCTTGCTGAACTGCTCGTACGGGTAGTACTGATGGTCGGTCGCGTCGAGCACCACGCGGCGCACGCGGTCGAGCAGATCGGCGAACGACGGGTCGTCGTCCAGGTCGATGCGCAGCAGCAGGGACTGGACAAGGCACCCGATCACGGCGTCGAACTCCGGCCGCGTCCGGCCGGGAAGCGGCGACATCACCACGACCTCCGGCGCGTTCGCCCAGTCGGCCACGGCTCGTGCCCACACCGCCAGTAGTCCCATGTAGACGGTCGAACGCCGCTCGGCGACGGCCGTGCGTAGTCGGCCGGCCGCCTCGGCGGGGACCTGCACGGCCAATGACCGGGCTGAGAACGCGTTCGCGGTGCGGGACCGCGGCGCTTCGCGCAACACTGCGGGTGCTCCGTCCAGCGCCTGCTGCCAGAACCTGCGCGCCTGTGGCCATTGGGCCCGGGCCCATGCCGACACGTCGGCCGCGCTGCCCGGCTGCCTCAGCCGATGTCGCTGGCCCGCGTAGATGGTGCTCAGCTCGCGCAGGAGCACGCCCATCGAGTGACCGTCGAAGACCAGGTGGTGCACGCCGAGGACCAGCACGTACTCCTCCGGTCCGATCTCGATGACCAGCGCCCGGGCCAACGGGCCGTGGGCGAGGTCGAACGGCCGTTCCAGCTCGGCACAAGCCTGCCGGAGCGGGTCGTCCGCGGGCACGACCGCGAAGTCGGGCGGGCACTCGTCCAGCACTACCGCGCCATCGGGGAACACCGTCCGCAGGGCGTCGTGGCGTGCGGACACCCCGGTCAGGGCACGGCGCAGTGCCGGGATGTCCAGCCGGTCGGTGATCCTGATCGCCACCGCGACCGCGGAAACGGCTCGCGGCTCGGGCGTTTCGTGCATCCAGCGCAGGAAGTACTCCTGCAGGGAGCTGAGCGGGACTCCCGCGCCTCGCGGCACGTGCTCCGTCGCCGGGACCCGGGCGAGTGACTCCATCCGGTTCGCCTGCGCGGTCAGCCCCGGGAAGTCGAACGCGAACGAAACACCCACCTGGACACCGAACCGTTCACCCGCCATGGTCGCGAAGCGTGCGGCCGCGAAGGAATCACCGCCGAGGGCGAAGAAGTCCGCGCCCGCCGCGACCTCCCGCACGCCGAGGACCTGCGCCCACAGTTCGCCCAGCGCGACCTCGGTGGCCGTGGTCGGCGCGGGCCCGGGCGCCGGTGCGTCGAACAGTGCGCGCAGGTCGCGTTTGACCACTTTGCCGGCGTCGTTTCTCGGCAGGGATTCCAGGCACAGCAGGCGAACCGGGACTTCGTGGCGGGCGAGCCGGCCGGTCAGGAACGTCCGGACGTCCTCGAGCGGGACCGGCCGGCGCAGCACCATCGCGGCCGCCGGCACCGAACCCATCACCGCGTGCGGGAGTCCGAGGACCGCGGCCTGCGCGACGTCCGGGTGGGCGTACAACTCCGCTTCGATCCGCAGGGTGGAGATCTTGTACGCGCCGGACTTGATCACGTCACTGTCCCGGTCGACCAGGTAGAGATACCCCTCGTCATCGAGATATCCGAGGTCTCCCATCCGGGTCCAGCCACCACGGAACACCGTGGCAGTGGCGTGCTCGTCGCCGTAGTAGGCGCGGGGTGTGGTGGGGGAGCGCAGCCAGACCTCGCCGGTCTCGCCCGGCCGGAGCGGTGTTCCGGCGGTGTCGGCGATCATGAGGTCGCCGTCGGCCGGCTGGCCCACCGCGGCCGGCCGGTCCGGGTCGAAGATCATCACGGTCTGCGCCGGTGCGGCCTCGGTCGAACTGTAGTAGTTGACGATGTCCGCCCGCGGGAATGCCTCGGTCAGCGATTTGGCCACCTCGGGTGGCAGCGCCGCCGCGGTGGACCCGAACAGCAGCACGCTGGACAGGTCGTGCCGGGTGCAGGCACCGCTGTTGATCAGGTCGATCGCCATGGCGGGGACGACGAACACCGTGCCGACCCGATGCCGCGCGATCAGCGCGCAGAACTCCTCGGCGTCGAACCTGGGCATGGTCAGCGCCGCGGGTTCGGCTACCAACGCGTTGAACAGCATCGTCTGAGCCGCGTTGGTCCCGATGGGGAAGGCGTGCAGGAACAGCTTGGAATGCGCGAGGGGACGGCGGCGCATGCGCGAGTTGTAGCCGTAGGCCAGGTTGGCGTGGGTCGCGCTGACGCCCTTGGGGCGTCCGGTCGTGCCCGAGGTGAACAGGATCTGCGCGAGGTCACCGGGACGGGGGTCGATGTCGGCCGCTGCGGATCCGGTCAGCTCGCCGACGGTCCAGCCGGGCCCGTCACCGCCGTGTACCAGGCCGGCCGCACCACACTCGCCGAGCAGGATTTTGACCGTGTCGTCAGGCGTTCGCGCGGAGATCGGCACGGCCACCGCACCGGCCATCAGCACCCCGCAGTACGCGGTGACGTAGCTGAGCCAGTCGTGTTCGTGGAACAGCAGCCCGACTCGGTCGGCCCGGCGGATGCCACGGCCGGCGAGCCCGGCGGCGATCCCGGCCGACCGGTCGAGCCATTCGCCGAACGTCAGCGCGCGGGAGTCAAGCAGGATCGCGGTTCTCTCGGGCTGCGCGGCCGCCCGCGCGCGCAGCAGGCCGGGGATCGTCTCAGCCACCGCCCCTTGCATTTCACCGTCCTTCCGCTTCGCGCTGCAGCTGCACCGAGGCGCTGGGTTCGTACCCCGACTTCCACATCTGCGCCATGGTCAGCAGCAACGGCAGGGACCGTTGCGGTGGAAGGGCGTCCGCGTGCCGCCGGAGCAGCAACTGCAGCAGCTCGATCCGCCGGTCGTTGGTGTGGCTGAGGGTCATGGAGTCGTGGTGGCGCCGGTAGACCTGGCCCGCGATGGGTGCGACGTCGCCCGGCAGCCCGGCCATGTGCAGCCGGATGTGCAGGTCCCAGTCCTCATAGCCGGGCAGGCTTTCGTCGTACCCGCCGACGGCCAGCAGCGCCTCCCGCCGGTACACACCGGTGGCCCGGCCGTGGGTGTTGACGATGAGGCTGACGTCGCCCGCGAACCCCAGCGGCACCTGTACGTGGTCGAGCAGGCCGGTGTTGCGCAGGTAGCCTTCGACGAAGGCCAGCTCCGGGTGGCGGTTCAGCGCGTGGACCGCGTGGCGGAGAAAGTCCGGCGGCAGTTCGTCGTCGGCGTCCAACGGCACGATGTAGCGGCCGTGGCTGGCGGCGATGCCCGCATTGCGGGCGGCGGGCAGGCCCGCGTTGCGTTGGCGGACCTTGACCACGCCGGCCAGCGCGTCGAAGGCGCGGATGGTGGCCGGATCGGTGGAGCCGTCGTCGACCACCACGACCTCGACGTCCGGATACCCGGTCGCCCGTACCGAGTTCACCGCGTCCCGGACGTACTCGCCCTGGTTGTGCAGCGGGATGACCACCGACACCGGTTGCTCCGAAGTGGACAGTGGACCGGCCGGCTCTGGGGCGGCCGGTCGCGGCGGCGCCGATGCCGGGCGGCGGACGTCCGCGTGCCCGGCGCAGTACCGTTCGGCGAAGGACGTGAGCTGTCGTTCCACCGTGACCGGCTCATCGGCGCCGATCACCTTGGGGCCCAAGGCAACCGTGAGTGTGGTCGTGGGGAACGCACCCAGCAGGCGCTTGGCCCGGATCGTGGTCAGCCCTTCGGCGCCGGTGTCCGGGAACTCCACTATGTCCAGTGGGCACTTCTCGTGCAGATCGCGCAGTGCGTCCCACACCCGGTCGGCATATCGCTGGGCCTCGATGAGGTACCGGTGATCGGGACGAGTGGGCTCGACCCGGATCCACTTCGGCGACCCGGTCATCGTCAGCGCGTGTGCTCGGGGTGCGGACAGTTCCTCGCTGAGCAGGTAGACCTCGTGCCCGTCGCCGGCCAAGGTCCGTGCCGTCGCGAACGCCCGCGCCCCCGGCCCCGCCGGTCGTTCGATTGCCAGATCCCGGCATGCGAGTGCTATTCGCATGAGCGGCCAACCTCAACACAAATCAACATCTGGCCCCCACCAGTGTCTCGATCTGTTCGATTGAGAGCGATCAGCATCACATCGCGATCACTGGTGTGTCAATGTCTGTGTTGTTGTGATCGATTGTGGTTACAAGTCGTTCGATGATGTGAACCGCGTGTGATCGAGCAGGTCCGCCAACGGCACTGCGAGCGACGGCACCACCAGGTCGGCGTCGTCGAACGTCAGCGCGGCGGTCACCCCGTTGGGCACCGCGACACACCGCAACCCGGCCGCTTTCGCTGCGGCGACCCCGGTCGGGCTGTCCTCGAACGCGATGGCCTCGTCCGGTGCGAGACCGAGGGAGTCGAGCGCGGCGAGGTACACGTCGGGGGCGGGCTTCGGCCGTCTTCCATCCACAGTGGACACAACGTCGAACAGCCGGTGCACGCCGACTCGCCGCAGCTGCATCGCCACCCAGTCGCCCGTCGCACCCGAGGCGACCGCGAGGCGAAGCCCCTGCGCGGCCGCCTCGGCGAGCAACCCGGCGACCCCCTCGCGCAACGGCTGCTGGGTGGCGAGGGCCAGGTTGACCGACCGCCACCGGGTCACCACCGGCTCCCGGTCGTACGGGCCGATCCGGCTCTCCAGGTAGGTCAGCGCGGTTGTCACGCTCGACTGGCCGCCGATCGCCGCGTGCCAGACGTCCAGCGGCAAGGTCACGCCGTAGTCGAGCAGCACCTCCTGCCACGCCCGCAATGCCGACATCTCGGTGTCGACCAGCAACCCGTCGAAATCGAAGATCAACGCCCGCAGTCCCACCCCAGCAGGCTAGCGGCGCGGCTGCGGCACCGACCCGGCCTCGTGTCCCGCGGCGACGTCGGTCAGGCTCTCCCGCGCGACCAGAACCCCGCCCACGAACGCCGCCGGCATCACGATGATCGCTGCCAACGGGATGGCACACAGCAGGGACGCGGGCACGCCCAGGCCCAACGCCAGTGCCCGGCGCTTGCGCAGTGTCAGCCGGCGTTGCTTCAAGTCCATGCCACGGCGATAGAACGGGACCGCGACGAGTTCCAGCGCCAGGAACCATCCGGTGACCAACGCCAGCAGCACCGGAACGACCGTCTGCCCCACCACCGGGATGAATCCCGCGACGAACAGCGGGATCGTGACCATCAACGACCGCAGCACCAACAGCAGCCCGTCCCGCAGACCCAGCCACAGCAGCTGCCACCACGGCAGATCCACCGCGTCCGGCACGCCACCCAGATCGTCCTCGACCTTCTCCGCGATCAGCTCGTAGAACGGACCACCGATCGCGAGTGTCAGCGCCGAGAAACCGATCACCCCCACCACCAGCGCGACCCCGATCAGCGCAATCCCG
>CBIMJO010000220.1:0-9931 GCA_966244135.1 uncultured Actinocrispum sp.
GGACCTGGCGAGGCCGACCGCCGATGAACGCCGGTACCGTGTCCCGCTGCCGCAGTATCCGTTCGCGCGCACCCGGTATTGGGTGGACCGGCCCGGAAGCACACCTGTGATCAAGGAGTCCCCGGAGCCCGAAGCCGCGCCGAGCCGGACGGCGTCACCCGACGACGACCTGGCACAGATCGTGCTGATCTGGCAGGAACTGCTGGGAATAGCCAGCATCGGCGCGCATGACAACTTCTTCGAGCAGGGCGGGCATTCCCTGCTGGCCACGCAGATCCTGGCGCGCATCACCGACACCCTCGGGGTCACGCTGCCCGCGGACGCGATCTTCCAGGCGCCCACGCCCAGCCGCCTGGCCGAGATGCTCGCCGGCGCCCGCACCGGGCGGGAAACCGTTGACAGCACGGATGACGACGATTTCGCCCGGCTGCTGGCCGAAGTCCGGCAGATGTCCGCCGATGAACTGCGCGCCGAGCTGGACCAAGAACGCGACGCCGAGGAGATCTCCCGGCCATGACGGAGCTCACCGACTCGGCCGAGCTGGCCGACCTGACCGAGGAGCAGCGGCAACTGCTGCGGCTGCGGTTGCGCCGCGCCGACGCACCGCTGTCGTTCACCCAGGAGCAGTTGTGGTTCCTCGATCGCCTTGACCCCGGCAACCCGGCCTACGGCATTCCGTTCGGCCTGCGGCTCACCGGGCCGCTGGACCGCGTGGCGCTGGAACTGGCCCTGGCAGCGGTGGTCGACCGGCATCCCGCGCTGCGCACCACGTTTTCCGAGCGCGACGGCGAACCGCGCCAGCGGGTGCACGAACGGACGGCCGTCCCGATGGTGATCACCGACCTGACCGGTGCGGCCGACGCGGAGGCCGCGGCGCTGGCGGTCGCCACCGAACATGCCCGGTACTCGTTCGACCTGACCACCGGCCCGCTTCTGGCCGCGCGACTGGTCGTGCTGGCCGAGCAGGAGCACCTCCTGCTGGTCAGCGCTCACCACATTGTGTTCGACGCGACCTCGGCCGTGGTCTTCAGCCGCGATCTGGTCGCCTGTTACGACGGACGGAAAAACGGTCCGGCCGGCTCGTTCGCCCGGCACGCCACCGCCGAACGCCGCAGACTCACCGGACCGGTGCTGGAGGAGCATCTCGACTACTGGCGCACCAACCTTGCCGACGTCCCGGTGACGTCCACCCTGCCGCCCGACCGGGTCCGCCCACCGGTGCAGACCCATCGCGGCGGCAGGTTGCCCCTGGTGATACCAGCCGAGTTGACCGCGGCACTGGCCGACCGCGCCCGCCGCATCGGCGTGACGCTCAATGCTGTGGTGCTGGCCGGATTCGCCGCGCTGCTGCACAAGGTCACCGGCCAGGACAGGGTGCTGCTCGGGACCCCGGTCTCCGGCCGTCCCCACACCGAGCACAGCGGCATGGTCGGCTCGTTCGCCAACATGCTCGTACTCCGGATCGACCTGCCGGGGACCGGTACCGAACTGATCGAGCGTACCCAGCGCACGATCAGCCAGGCCTATGCCCACCAGGACGCGCCTTACGCCCGGGTCGTCGAGGCGGTCGACCCACCGCGCGACCCGGGCCACAACCCGTTGTTCCAGGTGATGCTCAGCCTGACCGACGGATCCATCGAGCAGAGCTCCGCCCGTGGCGTCGTGTTCACTCCGGTCGATGTGGACAGTGGGCTGACCGACTTCGACCTGTTCGTCACTCTGTCCACAGTGGATGGCGAGCTGCGCGGTGTGATCGGCTACAACGCGGACCTGTACCTGCACGAGACGATCGAGCGCGTCACCGACGAGTTCCGCTTGGTGCTGCGGGTCCTGGCCGACGACGAACTCGCCACGTTGGCGAGGGCGTGGGTCGCGATAGCGTCCTCGTTCACCGCAGAGGGGTTGCGCAGGCCGCTGGGGGTGCTGACCGGCGTGCTGCGCCTGCCGGTTGACGTGGAACTGGCGCCCTACCACCAAGTTGTGCAGCACTTGCTGGGTGCGGCCGGCGGCAGGTTCGCCGATGTCGTGGTGCTGCGTTGGGAGGACTGGCTGCGGCACGGTGATCGCGACAGCAGGCCGGATGCCGTGCTGGAGGACGCGTGGCAGGGCCTTGAGGCCGCGATCACTGCCAACCGGCACGAATCGACCACCCCACTGCTGTTCGTGGTGTGTCCGCCGTCGCCGGACCTGGCTTACCGGGTTGCCCGCATGGACGACCGGCTCGCCCTGCTGGCCGACGCGACCGAGGGCGTACACGCGGTGTGGTTCACCGACTGGGCCGACCGCTACCCGGTCACCACGATGTTCGATCCGCAGGCCGACCGGCTCGGTCATGTTCCGTACACGCCGGAGCTGTTCGCCGCCCTCGCTCTGCTCATCGTCCGCCAGCTGCATCGGATCACCGGCCGCGATGTGTCCGAAGTGGATGCCCGGCTGACCGCGACGGAGCTGGCGACGCCGACGGCCCTGGTCGAGCGGGTCACCCCGGCCCGTGTCGCGGTCTCGCTGGACACGCCTCCGGTCGCCCCGCGTACGCCCACCGAGGAGCGCATGACCGCGCTGTGGCAAGAGGAGCTGAGGCTGGACGAGGTCGGCGTCACGCACGACTTCTTCAAGCTCGGCGGCCACTCGCTGCTGGCCACCCGCCTGCTGTCGCGGGTGCACGCCGAATTCGGCGCCGACGTGTCGCTGCACACCCTGTTCACCAATCCCACCGTCGAGGCCCTGGCCTGCGTGGTCGACGAGTCGGGGCAGCAGCGAGGCCAGGCGATCCGGCCCGTCGCGCGCGAGGGGGAGCTGTCACTGTCGTCCACTCAGCAGCGGTTGTGGGCGATCGGGCAGCTCGGCGGCGACCCGGCACGGCACAACACCACCTTCGCGGCGGTGCTGGACGGCGACCTTGATGTCGGCGCGCTGCGCCGCGCAGTCGCGGACGTGGTGCGGCGGCACGAGATTCTGCGCACCACGTTCGCCGAACGCGACGGCCACCCGGTCATGGTCGTGCACGAGTCGATGGACTGCTGGATGGGCGAGCTCGACCTCACCGACGAGTCGCCCCGCGACCGCGCCATCGCCGTCCGCCAGCACATCCGCAGTCACACCAAGCACCGTTTCGATCTGGAGAATGGGCCGCTGCTGCGTGTTCTGCTGCTGCGCACCGGCGAGACCGAGCACCACCTGCTCCTCGGCATGCACCACATCGTGTGCGACAACACCTCCTGGGGCGTGCTGCTGGGCGAACTGTCCGCTGGGTATGCCGGTGTGACCGGCCCGCCCGCGCTGCCCGTGCAGTTCGCGGACTTCGCTGCCTGGCAACACGACCTGTTGACCAATGGGGAACTGCGACCGCATGTCGAGTACTGGCGGGAACGGCTGCGCGGCGCCCCACCTTTGACCGAGGTGGCCACCGACAAGCCTCGGCCGCGGGCCAGGACCAACCGTGCTGGGCGCGCCGGCGCGCGGATCGCGGATGGGAAGGCGGTACGCGAGCTTGCCCGCGACGCCGGGATCACCCCGTTCACCGTGCTGCTGGCTGCCTACGCGGTGCTGCTCCACGAGCACGGCGCCCGGCAGGACCTGATCGTCGGCGTACCGCAGGCCGGCCGCAACCGCCCCGAACTGGAAGCCTTGATCGGCTGCTTCACCGACCTGCTGCCAGTGCGCGTCGATCTGGCCGGCCGACCCACGTTCCGGCAGATCGCCGACCGCGTGCACCACACGGTGATCGACTCCTACCAGCACCAGGACGTGCCGTTCGCGTCCATCGTCGACGCGCTGCGCCAGCCCCGTGACCAGGCCCGCCACCCGGTGTTCCAGTGCGCGTTCAACCTCGCCGACCTGCCCGAGGACGCGCTGGACTGGCCCGGGCTGCGGCTGCGCGTACTGGACGTGCCGGTGACCGGCATCGACTTCGACCTGTTCCTCAACTTGTCGTGGGACGGCGACGAGCTCGAGACTGTGCTGGAGTACAGCACCGACCTGTTCACCCAGGACGGCGCCGAGAACCTGCTTGCCGGCTACGTCGCGCGGCTCGGCAGTCTGCTGGCACGGCCGGACGAACCGATCCCGGCCAGGGAAGTCGAAGCCGGGCACCGGGTCCGGCTCGCCTCGTCGTATCCCGTCGACGACGCCCGGGCCGTCCTCGAGTGGTGGGCGGACAAGCTCGGCATCGGAACCACGGTGGACTCCACCCCGCCCGGCCAGATCCTGCGACCGCTGCTGGACCCGAATGCCAGGCTGGGCGCCGATGGCCTGGCGGTACTGGTGATTCGCTGGGAGGACCTGCTGCCGGTCCAGCTGACACCTGGTTCGGTGGCCGGGTTCGAGGTCCGGCTGGCGGAACTGTTCCGGGCACTGGCAAGGGTGTCGGGGGAGCTCGCGGTACTGGTGGCGCCGGCCGGCCGGGTCACCACTCCGCCGTGGCCGGGGGTGTTCGGGCACGCGACCGACCGGTTGCGGGCGTTCCTCGCCGGACACGAGGGCTTGTCCGTTCACGAGACCGTGGACGTCGGCACCACGCTGGCGCGGCTGTTGCACCGGCACATCGCCCGCCCCGTCGACACCGTCGTCCTGGACGCGGCACGCTTTCCCGGCGAACTGGCCCTGTTCGCCCGTGCACAGAGCCGGTTCGGGCGGCGGGTGCTGATCACCGGCGAGGTGGCGCCCGAGGTGCTCGCCCTGGCAGGCGCGACCGCAGTGTCTCAAGTGGACAATACTGCCTTCGTGGTTGACACCGACGATCCGGATGCGCTGAACCACTTGTGGGTACTGGACGAGCCTGGCCCAGGTGGCGACTACGTGCTGCCGGACGAACTCGCGGCGGCGATCGCCGGACCGCTGCGCACCCCAGACGGTGTCAGGGCCGCGATGACGGGTGTGCCAGTGCGGAGTCCAAAGCGGACGGTGGTGCTACCGCGTGACGAGCGGGAGCGCGCATTGGCCGGCGTCTGGCGGGAGGTGCTCAAGATCGCCGAGATCGGCGTGCACGACGACTTCTTCGAGCTGGGCGGGGACTCCATGACCGCGATGGAGGCGGTGGCCCGCGCCAACCGGACCGGGTTGGCGATCAGCCCCCGCCAACTGGCGGCCACGCCGACCATTGCCGAGCTGTGTGCAGTCGAGGCCGATGCTGTGCAAGCCGAGCAGGGCGTCGTCGCCGGCGAGTTCCCGCCCACCGGCGCGCAGCAGTGGTTCCTGCTGGGGGTGGCCACCACGATGGCCGTGCCGTCGCACTTCAACCACCCGTACTACCTGAGTCTGCGCCGGGACGTCCCAGTCGAGCACTTCCGGTGCGCGGTCACCGCGTTGGCCGCGCACCACGACGTGCTGCGGCTGCGGTTCCGGCGCGCAGACACCGGCTGGGTGGCCACGCACGCGCCGGTGGACGGGTCTGTGCCGTTCGAGTCGCACCAGGTGTCCGATCCGAACCAGGTGGACGAGATCGTCGACCGCCTTCAGGCAAGCCTGGACATGGTGCACGGCCCACTGGTCCGAGTCGTCCACTTCGGACTATCCGGCGAGCCTGACCGGCTGTTGCTGATCTGCCACCACCTGGTCACCGACGGCGTGTCGCGTGCCTTGCTACTGGAGGACCTCCAGACGGCGCTTACCCACCTCGCCGCGGGCGAGGAACCCCATTTCCCGCCCAAGACGACCCCCTACCGCGACTGGGCGCGCAGCCTGGAGACATACCGGCACAACGAGGCGCTTGCCGACGAGCTGCCGTTCTGGCTGGTGCAGGCTCCCGGTGCCGAGCAACTCCCGGCGGACCTGCCCGGCAGGGTCACCTTCGGCACACTGCAGACCATCGGCACCACGCTCGACGCCGAGATCACCCGCGGGCTGCGCGAGTTCGCGCGAGAACACCGAGTCGGCATCAGCGATCTGCTCATCTGGGCCGCGGTGCGGCTCGCCGCCGACTGGAGCGGCCACCAGGAGTGGACGATCGCCACCACCGGCCACGGCCGCGAAGCGCTGTTCGACGACCTGGACGTCTCTCGTACGCTCGGCTGGTTCCAGGTTCTGTACCCCGTGCGGCTGCGCCTGACCGAGGACACCGACGCCGCGGCGGCGGTCGCAGGCATCGCCGGCCAGCTTCGTGAGGTGCCCCATGGCGGCATCGGCCACGGGCTGCTGCGGTTCGGCCACCCTGACCCCGAGGTGCGGCGACGGCTGTCCCTGCCACCGCAGCTCACGGTCAACTACATGGGCGCGTTCGGCTTCGAGGACGTCTCCTCGGCCGACGAACTGTTCGACGTGTGCCGCGGCCCGCTGGGCCGCGCACAGGACCCCAGCGGTGTGTGGCCGTCACCGCTTGATGTCGTCGGCACTCTGATCGGCGACCGGTTGCGGATCGAGCTCAACTTCGGCACCCGGGTCCATCGACTGTCCACAGTGGAGCGGCTACTCGACCGGCTCGCGGAGCTGCTCGCCGCGCTGACGACCGAGAAGAGATGAGGTAGTCGTGGTACAACGACCTTCGGGGTTCGGCGCGTTCACGGTCATCTGGGCGGGGCAGCTGTTGTCCGCGGTCGGCACGCGCATGACCAACTTCGCACTCAGCATCTGGGTCTGGCAGCAGAGTGGGTCGGTCACCGACCTGACGCTGATGATGTTCTTCGCCTTCGGCGCGACCGTGCTGTTCAGCCCGCTGGCCGGCAGCCTCATCGACCGCCTCGACCGCAGGCTGACCATCGTGCTGAGCGATCTGGGATCGGCGGTGGCCACATTCGCCTTGCTGGCACTGTTCCTGACCGGATCGGTGCAGATGTGGCAGCTCTACATCGTCAACTTCCTCACCGGCGCGTTCCTCGCGTTCCAGCTGCCTGCCTTCGCCGCGGCGATCACGGTGATGATGGAAAAGGGCAAGTACCCCAGGGCCAACGCGATGCTGTGGGCGGTGCGCACCCTGCCGGTGATCTTCGCTCCGGCGTTCGCGGCGACCTTGCTCGGCATCACCGGTGTCACCCTCATCCTGCTGCTGGACGCACTGTCCTATGTGGTCGCCATCGGCGCGGTGTTCCTGGTGAGCCTGCCGCCCACCCGGCGCGCCGAGGGCAAGCGGGAAAGTCTCTGGCGCGACAGCCTGGTCGGCTTCCGGTACATCCTGCGCCGGCCTCCGCTCGTCGCCCTGGAGTCCGTACTGGTCGTCATCGGCGTGTTCGCGGCGATCGGCTACGCGATGCTCGTGCCGCTCGTGCTTGCCCGCACTGGCGGCAGTGAGGCGCAGGTCGGCGTCGTGCTGACCGTCGGTGCGTTCGGCGGTGTGCTGGGTGGCGTGCTGCTCGGCGTGCTCAAGCTCCGTGGGCGCAAGGTGACCTGGGTGCTCGGCGCGATCCTCGGGTTCAGCATCCTCGGCCGGCTCGTCTATGGCATCGGTGACAGCGTGGTGGCCTGGTCCGCCGGGCTGTTCTTCGTCCACCTGTTCATCCCGTTCATCGACGGGCTCGGCCAGACCATCTGGCAGGAGAAGGTCGAACCCGCCGTCCAGGGGCGGGTGTTCGCCGCACGGCAGTTCGTCGAGAGCGTGTCCATCCCGGTCGGCTTTGTCGTCGCCGGACCGATCGCCGACCACGTCTTCGAACCCGCGATGCGGTCCGGCGGTGCGCTGGCCGGCACGTTCGGCTGGCTGGCCGGCACCGGGCCTGGCGCCGGCATGGGCCTGCTCACGGTGCTGGTCGGCGTGCTGGGCGTCGGTGTCGCGCTGATCGGTTTCGCCAGCCGGACCATCCGCGACGTGGAGACGCTCATCCCTGACCACGCCCACGCGGCGCCGTCCGATGTGCCGGCGATGGTCGCAACCGACTGATCTTCCACAAAGGAGTGTCGTGATGGACACGCTCGAACCGCCGCGTTACCGCGTCGTGGTCAACGACGAGGAGCAGTACGCCCTGTGGCCGGCACACAAGGACGACGCGCCGGGGTGGCGCGACACCGGTGTGGCCGGAGCCAAGGAGGAGTGCCTGGCCTACGTCGGTCGCGTGTGGACGGACATGCGTCCCCGAAGCCTCCGGGAGCCGTCATGAGCTTCGGCCTCGCGAACTTCACGGCCCTGGTCGCCGGAGTACTGGAGGTCGACCCGCTGCGGATCACCGACGACGCGGACCACGACACCTTGCCGAGCTGGACGAGCACGCGTCACATCCAGCTCGTGGTGACCCTGGAGGAGGCGTACGGGCTGTCCTTCGACTACCTGGAGATCAGGGACGCGCAGACCATCGGCGACCTCCGGAACGTGTTGCGTGCCAAGGGAATCGAGCTGTAGATGAGTACCGTCGTCGGACCGGGCCTGCCCGCCGTGCGCGGCCGGTGGCAGGAGATCCAGCGCCGCCCGCGCCCCGGGCTGCTGCGCGTGGCCTTGCTGGCCGGCTACACGATCGACCCGGTGCTGCCCTATCTCGGGGTGCCGCTGGAGGAGGCCGGGCTGCCGATCGTGCCGCATGTCGGCCCGTTCAACCAGATCGTCCAGCAGTGTCTCGACGACGACTCATCGGTAGCGCGACACCGGCCGGACGTCCTGATCGTGGCACCTCGGTTCGAGGAACTGGGGGCGGACACCGCCGATCACCCAGCCGAGCTGCGACGCGTGATCGACGCGGCGAGCACCGCCGCGAGGAGGTGGCACGCGCTGCTCGTCGTCGTGCTACCCGCCATGCCCGAGCACCGCGAGCATGGCGTGCTCGACGACGGTGTGCCTGCCACGGCCACTGAGGCCAGGGAAACCGTGCGGGCGCTCCTGACCGACCAGCCCGAGGTGCTGGTGGTGGACGCCGAGCAGGCCGTGCGCGCCGTGGGCAGCCGTAACGCCCATCACGCCGCGCTGTGGCGCTTCGCCCGCATTCCCTACACCGAGGCCGTGTTCGCCGAGTTGGGTGGCCGGTTGGCCGCCGTGCTGCGTGCGGTGTTCGGCGCGACACCGCGCGCGGTGGTGCTGGATGCCGACGCGATGCCGGTCACGGACCTGGCTGACGAGCTGCGGTTGCTGCGCCGCCGGGGTGTCCACATCGGCCTGTGGGCGAGCGGGTACTCGGGGTGGACCGAGGCGGCCGACCTGATCGACACGTGGACGGTCGGCGACCGGCCGGAGGCGACCGACCTGATCCGCTGCGCCGATGACCTGGTGCGCTGTGGTGCCTTCGACCGGATGCCGGCACCGATTCCGGCCGCGCGGATGCGAACGCGCCCGGCGGAACCCACGAAGTCCTTGTCGCTGGCCGACTTCGTGGCGAGTCTCGACGTGCAGGTCGACTGCGGCCCGATCGGCACGGACACCGCCGACATCGCGAAGGTCACCGAAGTCGTCAGCCGGGCCAAGGACTTCACCCTCGGCGGCGATCCCGATCTCACCGATCCCGGCCGCGAGGTGATCGCGGTACGGGTCCGCGACCGGTTCGGCGACTACGGCATCAGTGGCGCGGTGGGCCTGCGCCGCAACGGCAACGACTGGGTGGCCGACGTGTTCTCGCTGTCCTGCCCCGTGCTCGGCAAGGGCGTCCAGGACCACGTGCTCGCCGACATCCTCCGCCGCACCAGTGGGCGCGTCACGTTCCAGCACCGCAGGACCCCGCACAACGAGGTGGCCACACGGTTTCTGGCCGGCTCCGGCTCGAGGATCGAGGAGATCACGTGAACGCGGAGTTCGGCGTCGTGGCCCTGGGACACGCGCTCGGCGAACCGGTCGACGTCGCGGAAGCGGCCGCGACCTACACCGCTGACGTCGACCGGGTTCGCCGTTGGGGCTACCGGGGTTTCCACCGGGCACCCGACGGCGTGGGCCTCACCGAGCTCGCCGCACGGGCCGGTGCCATCGCACTGGAGCGGGCCGGGTACGCGGCGTCCGAAGTGGACCTCGTGGTGCTGGCGATGTCCGACCTCGCCGAATACCTGTACTGGGATGCCGCCGGTGCCACCCAGGCCCGCCACGGCGCGCAGG
>CBIMJO010000221.1:0-9918 GCA_966244135.1 uncultured Actinocrispum sp.
GCGCCTCGGGCCGCCGCGCGTCGACCCCGGCCGCCCCCTCGGTCGAGGTCTCTGGAAGACGCCGTTCAGCAGATGCGGCGTGGCCTTGCTGACGTTGTACTGGGCGGCCAGGGCGATGTCCTCGGAGAAGCCCTTGTCGCCCAGTTCCAGGCCCGAGCCGCAGCCGCCCAGCAGCTCACCCAGGTAGGGCTCGGCGGTGCGGAACGAGGTCGCCGCCAGCGCGGCCTCGGGGGAGGCGGGGGAGTAGCCCTCGGCGAGCAGCGCGGACACCAGCGCACCCGCGCCCAGGTAGTCCTCGATCGCCATCCGCAGCCTGCCCGGTTCGCCGCGTTCGTTCAGGTTCACGCCCCACTGTTCACCGGCGGCGATCACCCCGATAGGGCCGCGGTCCGCCAGATCGATGGCCTTGTCGGCGACCGCGTTCGCGTTGCGCAGGCAGCCGGCCATCACCTGGGTGGTGATCGCGGCCTGCTCGCACAGGTTGCCGCCGTTCGGCGAGCGCATCAGCACCTCGCTGCCCGCTTGGACGGTCTTGAGCGCACTTGGACGACGCGGGCCGTAGTCGTCGCCGTTCCAGTTCGCCAGTGTGGCCCGCCCGCCCTGCCCCACGATCAGGTCGACCGAGGTAGAGAAGCTCAACACGTCGACGATGATCAGTACCGTGCAGTGCGGGGCGAGGGCGCGCACGCCGTCCAGACCCCACTCGAGGCGTACGCCGAAGCCGTCCTGGGTGAACATGCCCCAAGCCTGCCAGCCCGGTCCATGGCACACTTCGGCGCGTGCGCGTGTACCTGGGAAGCGATCATGCCGGTTACGAACTGAAGAACCATCTGGTCTCGCACTTCAAGGGTGCCGGCCACGATGTCGTCGATGTCGGCCCGCACGACTACGACGCGGAGGACGACTACCCGCCGTTCTGCATCGAGGCCGCCCGGCGCGTGGTCGCCGACTCCGGCAGCCTGGGCATCGTCATCGGCGGGTCGGGCAACGGCGAGCAGATCGCCGCGAACAAGGTGCCCGGCTGCCGGGCCGCCCTGGCCTACAACGTCGAGACCGCGACGCTCGGCCGTGAGCACAACGACGCTCAGGTCGTCGCCATCGGCGCACGGATGCATACACTGGCGGAGGCCACCACGATCGCCGAGGCGTTCCTGGCGACGTCGTTCTCCGGCAACGAGCGGCACGCCCGGCGCATCGAGCTGATCGCCGACTACGAGAAGACGGGCACCCCGCCACCCCTTCCCCATGCCTGAAGGTCACACACTCCACCGACTGGCTCGGCTGCACCACCGCCGTTACGCGGGGCACCCGGTCGCGGTCACCAGCCCCCAGGGGCGGTTCGCGGCCGAAGCGTCCCGTGTGGACGGCCGCAACCTGGTGCGCGCCGAGGCCTACGGCAAGCACCTGTTCCACGTCTACGGCCCCGACGCGATCGTGCACATCCACCTGGGCCTGGCGGGGATCTTCGACGAGTTCAAGCTGCCCGCCACACCGCCGGTCGGCCAGGTCCGCATGCGGATCGAGGGCCGTACCCACTGGGCGGACCTGCGCGGCCCGGCGGCCTGTGAACTGCTGACCGAAGCCGAGGCCGACCGGATCTTCGCCCGCCTCGGCCCGGATCCGCTGCGCAGGGACGCCGACCCGGACAAGGTCTGGAACCGGATCTCGCGGTCGCGGGTGTCCGTGGCGGCGCTGCTGATGGACCAGGCCGTGCTGGCCGGGGTGGGCAACGTCTACCGCGCGGAAATCCTGTTCCGCCACGGCATTCCGCCGATGACGCCCGGCAGGTCGCTGGACGCGGCGCTGTTCAAGGACGTCTGGGGCGACCTGGTCGACCTGATGAAGGACGGCGTGAAAGTCGGCGCGATCAACACGGTCCGCCCCGAGCACATGCCCGAGGCCATGGGCCGGGACCCGCGTTCGGACCGCCACGGCGGCGAGGTGTACGTCTATCGCCGAGCCGGAATGCCTTGCTACGTCTGCGGAACAGAGATCCAGAAGGCGGAGCTGGCGGGCCGCAACCTCTACTGGTGCCCCACCTGCCAGGCCTAACGCCCGACGGTGCCCACGTGGGCCTGGCACACCCGCTCGACCTCGACGGCGAGCCCGGCTCCGCCGACATAGAAGTCGTAGTCGCGTTCGCCCAGATCGATCCGCAGCTGCATGCCTTCGTCGCGCACGACGGTGCTGAAAGTGGCCTCCGGGACCAGTTCGCTCACCTCGACCCACGCCCGGTTGAGCAGGCTCCGGTCGGCGAAGTCGGCCAGTACCAGGCAGGGCGTCGGCGGCCAGGCCATCCTCATGAAGGAGTCCGGGGGCTCGTAGTCGATGGCCTCGGTCGTGAAGTAGCCCTGGACGGGGGTCTCATCGAGCCAGGGCGTCTCGCTGACCCCGGCCTGCAGCCGGAAGGCCAGCGGCCAGCGCTCCTCCCAGGTGCCCGAGTATTCGCTGAAGTAGCCGCTGCGGTACCGGGTCAGCGACCAGCCGAGGATCTTGTCGTCGACGCCGATGTCGGCTATGACCTCCTCGACCATCTCGTCGGTCCCGTCGAAGATCTCTTCGAGGTCGCCGTAGGTGAGGAACAGTTCGACCGCGGGCGGCGAGGTGTCCAGCACGCGTGGAAGCCAGATCAGATACGTCACCCTGGTGCCTCTCGCTTTGTTGTGCGGCGAGGGTAGGGGAGCGATCCGGGTGGCCTCAACGGATTGCGGACAGGTCGGCCCCTAAGGACATGGCATCCGCAACACCCGTGGGGCACCATGCTGCTGTGCGGGTGGATCATGCTGTGGCCTCGGACGTCGATGAGCTCGCCGATGTCCTGGTGGACTGTGTCGCGGGCGGGGCGAGCGTCGGGTTCGTGGCGCCTTTCGGTCACGATGAGGCCCAGTCGTGGTGGCGTTCGGCATTGGCCGATCCCGGCACCGTCACGTGGGTCGCGCGTGAGGATTCCGGCCGGGTTGTCGGCGTGGTGCGGCTGGTGCTGGCGGGGCAGGCCAATGGGCGGCATCGCGCCGAGGTGTCGAAGTTGTTGGTGCACAGGGACGCTCGCGGCCTCGGCTGTGCGGGCCTGCTGATGTCCGCTGTGGAGGATGGGGCGCTTTCGCTGGGGCGCACATTGCTGACGTTGGACACCCAGACCGGCAGCGTCGCCGAGGGCCTGTACTCCCGGCGGGGCTGGAAAGTCGTTGGTGTTATTGACGACTACGCCCTCACACCCGATGGTCGCCTGGCGCCGACGACGCTGATGGCCAAGCAGCTATGAAAATGGCCCCCGACCGGGGGCCATTTCCGTTGCGGCGCTTACCAGTCGCCGCCACCGAAGTCGCCGAAATCGCCACCGCCGAAGTCACCGAAGTCCTGGCCGCCGCCATCGCCGCCCCAGTCTCCGCCGCCGTCGCCACCCATGTCGCCGCCGTCGCCGCCATCCATGTCGCCCATGGCGTCGGCCTGTCCGGCGTCGTACCCGGACTCCCACGCCTGCGCGCTGGCGATGCCGCCCATGCCGGAGAACATGGCGTCGAACAACAGGAACGAACCGACACCCCAGGCACCGGCCACGAGCGCGGTCTTCCACCACGGCTCGGAGTACCAGCCCTGCGGCACCGGACGGCCGGCCACGCGGCCACCGGGGTAGTAGTACGGCGTGTCCGAGCCGGAGTACGGGGAGGCCGCGTAGTCGTGGCCCTCCACGTTCACCCGGCGGTTCTCGGTGACCGCGCCGGCCGCCTCACGCTCGCGGTCCGCGGGCAGCTCGGGGCCGGGGTCCAGGCCCATCGCGGTGCGCGCGGCCCGCACGTAGTACAGGCCCTCCAGCGCGGTCTTGGTCACCAGGCGGGCCTGCTCGGCGGTCTGCACCTGGTCCATCTGGGACCCGGCGGCGGTGTACCGCTCGGACGCGTCGGCCATCGCCTGCTTGGACGCGGGGTCGGTGCCGGTCAGGTTCATCACCTGGCCGCCGAGCCGCTCCACCCAGCGCCGGGCGTCCGCCTTGGCGTTCTCCAGCTCGTTGCGGCGAGCTGTGTTTCTCCTGCTCACGGCCATGAATCCGATCCCGGCCACGAGCACGATCAGGATTATCAGCACGATCGCCGTGCCCACAGCGCCTCCAACTTGAGCGTTCGAAAGTCCTCGAAACGGACAACGTCAAACGCTACCGTGCCGTTCCCGGCCGTCAGAAGACCTCGAGGCAGTGCGGCGCGGTGTCGCCGAGGAACGCACGTCCGGCCCTGGTCACGGTGCCGGGCACCAGTTCGGTGACCCGTCCGGCGGCGGCGAGGTCGGTCAGCCGGACGCCGCCGAGGAACACCGCGCCGAGGTCGGTGACGTCCAGCGCGAAGTCGGGTTCGGTACCGGCCCGTTCGACGGTTGCCGTGCCTTCGGCGTCGGCCCTGAGGCGCCAGCGGCCCTCGTTCCACGGGCAGAACGTGTCGGTGAGGTCGAACACGATGTCCACCGGGGCGCTGTAGCGGCGCAGTGGGAGGGCGCGGCCGACGTCGACGAGGCGGATCCACAGCGAGTCGGCGAGCCGGCGGATCGCCTGGCGGGCGTCCTGCAGCTTGAACAGCACCGGTTCGTTCGGCGCGACCTTCGTGGTGACCTCACGGACCTGGGCGATGTCGAGGAGGTAGCGCCATAGTGCGGCGTGCGCGGCCGGGGTGGTGGCGATGAGCTCCTCGATGTCGAGCTTGCTCGCCGGGCCGCGGTCGTCCCAGTTGTCCTTGGTGCGGAACAACGCGTACCCATCCGGGTGAACCGCGAACCGGTAGCCGGATGAGCCGCCGCGGGCGCGGGCCTCGTCCCACAGCCGCCACCGCCAGGTGTGTTCGGTGCGGGCCAGCCAGCCGGGGTGTCGGGTCACGAGTTTGTCGTGCAACGCCGTCATGAATGGCAATGCCTCGGCGCGCGGAACCTCCCGCACCCGATCGTGCCCGATATCGGTTCCCGGCCGGAACGGCACCCCGCCGGGAATGGTCAGTTCGGCGTATTCGGCGGCCGTCGCATAACCGAACCGCCCGTAGATCGACCCTTCCGACGCCCATAGCGCGGTGAAGGGTTCGCCTTTTTGTTCATGAAGCTCGTGCAGCTGCACGTGCATTAACCGGGTAAGCACGCCGCGCCGCTGATGCCAGGGTTTCACCGCGACCGTGGTGACCCCGGCAACCGGTGCCGCGACGCCGCCCGGCAAGGTCATCTGCCTGGTCAGCAGGGCCGCGACGCCGGCCACCTCGTCGCCGTCGAAGGCGACGGACATCCGCTCGGGCTCCATGTCTGAACGGAACCAGGACGTGTCCGCGGTTTCGGTGTCCCGCAGGAATGCACTGGTGAAAGTCCGGTAGACCTCGTCGAAGAGATCCTCGGTGTAGGGGCGCACAGTCAGCTGGGACACAAGTGACTTCATAACCGACTCACGGAAACGTTGCCACTGAGTTTCCGCGGGTCGTATCCTCTGCGCTACTTCTCACTGGTCTGGCAAACAGCTGGGAGGGGGTCCCGTGCGTGTGGACACCCTGACTCTTGTGCGCGAGGCGCGTGCCGACGACACGCCCGCCATCCGCGAAGTACACCTCGAGGCCTGGCGAGTTGCATATCGCAACCTGTTCGAGTCAGGCTTCCTGACCGGCCAGCTGGACGCGGTGCGGGCCCGGGACTACCCCGGCACCCTCCTGGTCGCGGAGCGTGGCCGCCGGATCGTCGCGTTCGCCCATTTCGGTACCGCCGACGACGGCAAGGGCGAGATCTACGACTGCTACGCCCGCCCCACCGCCTGGGGCAGCGGCGCCGCGAACAGCCTCCTCACCCACGTCCTGGAGACCCTCGCGGACACCCGCCACAGAGACGTGCGGGCCTGGACCCTCTCCGGAGCCAACCGGGCCCGCCACTTCTACCGCAAGGCCGGCTTCCGCGAGTCCGGCCGCTACCGCGAACACGACCACGGCGACAACCGCCCGGTCATGGAACTCGAGTACGTCCGCAGCATCCGCCACCTCCACCGCTGACCAAGCGGCCCCGGGGCTGCGCTCTGAGGTCCCGCGGCCAGGCCATATCGATCTTCGAGACGTACTGGCCCTGCGAGTGAACCAGATACGCCGCTTTCCGTCGGGGGAAATGCGTACCGACCACGGGCCGAGACCCACCGGAATGGTGCTGATGACGGTGGCGGTGTTGATCGTGGAAAGAGTGTTCCCCTCGTAGCCCGTCACATAGGCACGGCTGCCATTCGGCGTGACCGCTACGCCGAGAGCGGCCTGCGGGATGGGGATGTCCGCTTTGAGGCGAGTCTGGCCCCTCGCGCGGACTGCGAGCGAGGGATCTGGCACGTGAAGGGCACGAAGCGGTCCAAGACACGGCGAGAGCCTCGCCCGAGACTCGCGACAAGGGCTCTACCAGCGGAAACGTGGTAGAGCGGGTGACGGGAATCGAACCCGCATGACCAGCTTGGAAGAAGAGTCCGAGATTTCCGCTCTGACCAGGCGAAGCGCCTACCAGGCGAGTCGATGGCCACTCCACCAACTGAAGCCGCCATTCCCCATGAGTACCCGGTCAACCTGGCACGAATCTGGCACGGTCTGGCACGGTAGCTAAACCGGCTGGACCACACGCAAGATCACCCTGGCGCACCGTTTCCCATGGCGGCCACCGTCGGCTGATCCCTGTGTTCGCCGCTAACACCCCAGGTGATCTTGCGTGTGGTCCAGCCGTAGTTACACCTGTGACAGGGAAAGAGAGAGGGGGGCCGTCTGAATCACAGGTGTCACTCCTCGTGTCACCCTTGTTTTCGCAGGTCAGCCCCGGTTGAGTGACAGAGTGACAGGAGTGACAGCGGCGACATGGTCTGGCTATCACTCCCGGGAACGAAGCGGGCGTGCTACGTAGCACCTACGGCGTCCAGGGACCAAGCGACCAGTCCGGCTGCCACGCATGGCGTCCGGCCACATCGACCAGCACGTAACCACGCTTTTCACCAGTACCCAACTCGACAACCGTTCCACGAAGACCTGCCAGCCCGGTCTGGTCATACTCAATCACGACGTTGTCGCCGCTGTTGAACGTCGGCGACGGCCTACGTAGACGCACCAACTCCACCTGGATCTGTCGGATACCCTCCGTCTGCTGGCGCTGAAGCGCAAATATCCGAGCCGCACTACGCCCGGCGAGCAACAGCAGTCCTCTCGCTGTTCGCCGGAATTGGTGCGCTGGATCTGAGCGTGGGCCGGGTGGCGGTATGAGCGGTCCAGCGTTCTTTCTCGGGTCGCCGAACCCGTCCTGGTTGGGCCGGGCCGGAGTGCGGTTGTTCGTGTCCGATACCCGACTTCGGGAGTACAAGCGGTTCCCGTGGCGCGCAGCTGCGCCGTGGGCACTGGACAGTGGCGGGTTCTCCCAGTTGCAGAAGCACGGCCGCTGGACCGTCAGCCCGAGCGAGTACGCGTCGCGGGTTCGGTGGTACCGCGATCGGATCGGCGGTCTGCTGTGGGCCGCACCGCAAGACGAGATGTGCGAGCACGCGATCATCCACGGTGGCGTGTTCGGCCGGCAACGGTTCGTTGGCACACGGCAATTCATCGACCCCAACCAGGCCATGACCGACGACGAACTGGTCGAGGTTCACCAGCGCAACACGGTGCTGAATTCGATGGAACTCGACGACGTGGCACCTGATCTGCCGTGGATACGCGTAGTCCAAGGCCAAACCCCAGCCCAGTACCTACGCCACATCGACATGTATTGGGACCTTGGCCGCATCGATCTCACGAGAGAACGCCTGGTCGGGGTCGGCAGCGTCTGTCGACGGCAAGCCATGAGCGAGGCCGGACAGATCCTCACCGCACTGCACCACCGCGGACTGACCCGGCTGCATGGGTTCGGGTTCAAGGTGCTCGGACTCCGGCGCTATGGGCACCTGCTCACGTCAGCCGATTCCATGGCGTGGTCCGACGACGCACGCAAGAAGCAACGCGTGCTGTGCGACACCGTGCACCCACGCGGCGCGAAGAACTGCGCCAACTGCCTGCCTTACGCCCTGTGGTGGCGGTGGAACAAAGCTCTCGCAGCTGCGCGAGCCAACGCGCAAGACCAGAACACTAGGGAGCGCGCGGCATGAGCGCCCAACCAGAGTGGACACTCCACTCAGTTCCCGAGCGTCCCCGCACAACCTGGAACGCCGCCGAACTCATGGCCGTGTCCTTCCCGGAACCGACCTGGGCCGTCCCCGGGATCATCGCCGAGGGCGTGACCCTGCTCGCCGGGCCGCCCAAGGTCGGCAAATCCTGGCTCTCGCTCGGACTCGGACTGTCCATTGCGGCCGGTCTTCCCGCGCTCGGCACGATCGATATCGAGCCGGGGCCGGTGCTGTATCTGGCATTGGAGGACACACCCCGACGCCTGCGATCCCGCATGGGCACCGTGCTCGCCGGACGACCGGCACCGACCGGGCTCACCCTCGAAACCTACTGTCCGCCGTTGCCGACCGGGGGAGACGCCTACATTGCCGGGTGGCTGGACGAAAACCCCGGCGCCCGCCTGGTCGTCATCGACGTGTTCACCAAGGTCCGCGGAAACGCGCCCGCCGGGACGAATTCGGCCTACGAAGCGGACTACGCGGCTGTTACTCGGATCAAGCGCGTTGCCGACACCTACGCCGTCCCGGTCGTGCTTGTCCACCACGTCCGCAAGGCAGCCGCAGAGGACTTCCTGGCCACCGTATCGGGTACGAACGGGCTCGCCGGGGCCAGCGGACGCCGTGCTGGTGCTCGAACGCGCCAGGGCGCAAGCAGACGGTGTTTTGCACGTCACTGGCCGGGACGTCGACGAAACCGACTACGCCATGTCCTTCGACCCCAAGGCTGGAGCATGGTCGCTTTTGGACGGTCCGGCAGAGGAACACCTGATGCAGGACACCCGCGCGTTGGTCTCCCGGTACGTCCGGGAGTACCCCGGCAACAAACCGGCCCAGATCGCCGAAGCCTTGCAGCTCAAGGCCGCCACCGTCCGGCAGACCTGCAAGCGCATGGCCGATGACGGCCAGATTCGTGCCGCCTCCGGCGGCGCCTACTACCCAATCAACCTCGGTGACAGCCAGGACACCCAACCGGTGTCACAGCTGTCACTCCGTCACTCAACCGCCTTTGACCAGGGAGAACAGCAGTGACAGCCCGAGTGACAGGTAACCGCGAACAGACTCAGGCGCGCAAGGGGGCGACGATGACTGACCGGTATTTGGACGTCAAGCAGGTGGCAGACCTCCTGGGGACCACAGAGCGGTTTCCCAGGCGGTTGATTGAGGAACGCCGGATCGAGTTCGTCCGAATCGGACGCCACGTGCGCATCGCTGAGAGCGTTCTGAACGCGTACATCGAGGCTTTTTCATCCTGCGGTGGCTTCGTAGTTCTGTAGCACGTGGATGGTTTTGGCGAGTCGGCCGATGCGGCGTGGGCTGACACGGACTTTGTGCAGGATGCGCCAGTACTTGAGCTGGGCGTTTGCGCGCTCACCGGGTCCGCGGAGCCGGGCGTGGGCCCGGTTGGCGTCCTTCTGCGACTGCGGCTTCTTCCGCCCTTTGCAGGGGGTGATCACCTGTTGGCCGGTGTCGTCGTAGCCGTGGTAGCCCTTGTCGCCCAAGGCGATCAGCCCCGCGTCGCGCAGCGCGGCGAGGATGTTCCAGATCCGAGCGGCGGCGGTGTCATGTGTGCTGCCCGGCACCTCGCCGGACACCCACAGGATGGTCCCGTCCGGGGAGGCGATCACCTGCAGGTTCACTCCGTGGCGCTTGTGCTTGCCCGAGTAGAACGGCCGGTCGGCGGCGATCCGGTCGATCGGGATCAGCGTGCCGTCGATGATCACGTACGCCATCTTCTCGCGTTGGGCCTTGCGCAGCGCGGCCCGCAGCGTGGGAGCCCGCGCGGCCAGCAGCTCCACGGCTTC
>CBIMJO010000222.1:0-9912 GCA_966244135.1 uncultured Actinocrispum sp.
GCGCTCGCGCACGGCGTCGGGGGCCTCGTCGGTCGAGCCGCGCAGGCGGAACTGGAGGTTCGCCCAGGCGTCGGCCGCGAGCCGGCGGCGGGTGATGAAGCCCGCGCGGCGCGCCGCGCGGGCCCAGTGGAAGCCGGACGAGCCGGCCAACAGTGTTTGTGGATGAAACGGTTACAGCGGCAACGGGTCGATGTCGCAGTCGGCCCGGATGTTCATCGACGCGTTCGTCGTCGCCCGGTGCTTATCGCCCAGTGTCTTGCGGTACCGGGCCATCACATCGGGGTACCGCTTCTCGGCGTCCTGGTCGCGGCCGATCGCCCTGAGGTCCAGCACCAGGTTGAGGCTGGCCGCCAGGGTCGTCGGGTGATCGGCACCCAGTGCGCGCTCGGCCCGTTCGAGCGCGTCGCTGCCCA
Source organism: uncultured Actinocrispum sp. (assembly GCA_966244135.1). Taxonomy (GTDB): domain Bacteria; phylum Actinomycetota; class Actinomycetes; order Mycobacteriales; family Pseudonocardiaceae; genus Kibdelosporangium. The sequence goes on from CBIMJO010000222.1 coordinate 414, forward strand.
GCGCGAAGGCTGCCTCCGCGTCGCCCAGGGCAGCGAGGTCACTGGCCAGGTTGATGGCGCAGAGAATCGCGTGGGGGTGGTCCGGGCTGAGGGTGCTGCGCAGCTGCTCGAGCGCACGTTCGTTGATCACACGGGCCGCGGCCGGGTCGCCGAGCAGCCGCAGCGTCACGGCGAGGTCGACCTCCGCACACTTGGTGTACGGGTGCTGCTCGCCCATGTTCTCGCGGTAGCTCTCGAGGATCTCCTCGCCGACCTCTTTGGCCTGCCGCAGGTCGCCCGCGTGCCGCAGGTCGATCGATAGGCCCAGTTGGCACGCCATCACGTTGAAGTTGCTGGGGCCGTACCGGATCTGGAACCGCTTGAGGACGTCAGTGGACAGTTCCAGCGCACCGTCGTGGTCACCGGCCTTGCGCCGGGCGACCGCGAGATACGCCCGCCGCCGCAGGGTGTCCGCGCTGTCCTCGCCGTGGATCTCCTGGGCGCGGATGGCGAGCTTCTCCTGCTCGTTACGTGCCCACACGTACTCGCCCGCCTCGCGGCGGTCGAGGATCAGGCCGGACCACGCGCTCAGCGTCTCAGGGTGATCGTTGCCGAGCACCTCCACCAAGCGACGGTGCGTCTCCTCGTCGATCTGCGCCGCTTCCCGGTAGTGCCCGGCGACTCGCAGGCAGATCCCGTAGTTACGGGCGAACTCCAGGGTCGTCGGGTCGTCCTCGGTGAACAACGCCTTGGCCTTCTGGTAGACGTCTTGGCTCAGCTGGACCGCCTTGGCGAAGTCTCCCCTGGCCCGCATGTCGGCGGCGACCGACAGCTGCAGCGCCAGCGTCTCCTCGTTGTTCTCACCGTCGACGCGGCGGCGGATCTCCAGCGTGCGCAGGTTGAGATCGGCGGCCTTGGCGAACTGCCCGGTGACCCAATAGAAGAACGCGAGCCGGCTGGCCACCTGCAGGGTCTGCGGGTCCTCCTCGCCCGGCTCGACCCGCCAGCGCGCGTACGCCTGCTCGGCCAGGCTGACGGCCTCGTCGTGGTCGCCCCAGCGGTAGAGGAAGTTCATCAGGTTGACGACCAGTTCGCGGCCCCACTCGTCGTCACACGCGACCATTTCGGCGGCGTACACGTGCGGCAGTACGTCCCGGTAGCGCTGCCAGTGCGCCTGCGACAGCGGGTCCTTCGGGTCGAAGTTGGCCAGCAGCAGGTGGGCGCCATGGCGCATCTCCTCCTGGTGGCGCGACCCCATCCGGTTGCGCAGCACCATCTGGACCAAACGGTGCAGCTGAAGGGTGTTGTTCCGGTGGTCGATCTTGGCCAGGCCGTAGCGGTTGATGTCACGGATGGCCCGGCTGAGCTGGATCGGGTCGCGCAGTGCCTTATCCAGCGCGGAGGCGATGGTGATGCCGCGGACACCGGTGAAGATGTGCCGGGAGATCGGCTCGGGCGAGAAGAACGCGCAGATCTGCAGCAGCTGGTGGGCGGCCGGGCTGCGTTCTCTCAGCTCATCGAAGGAAACGTTCCACGCGGCCGCGACGGAAAGCTCGTAGCCCTGCGGGGCGGACGTTTCTAGAATCTCGGCGGCCTTTTCGTCGAAAAGTCGGAGGTATTCGTCGACCGGCATTCCCGTTTCCGCGCGCCACGCCGCGGCCTGGGCAATGGCCAGAGGCAGGTCGCCCAGTTTCTCGGCAAGCTGGTTGGCTTCGGCGTCCTCGATCTCCGGGCCGCGTTTGCGGAGCAGTTCGATGCTTTCACTGCGTTCGAACGTGGCCACCTCGAGCGGGCGCGCCACGCCCTTCCAGCCAGGATTACGCGACGTGATCAGGATGTCACCGGATCCGTTCGTTGGGAAGAACGGCTGGACATCGGCCGGGTCCTCGGCCGCGTCGAAGACCAGCAGCCATTTACCATACGGTTTTCCACGGCGCAGTGCCTCACGCACCGCGGGCACAGCAGTATTCGCCTCGGTACCACCGGGCAGGCCCAGCGTCGCGGCGAGCTCGGTCAGGGACGCGCGGATCTGGGTCTCTCGGGAAGCGTCGATCCACCACACCAGGTCGTAGTCGTCCAAATGCTGGTAGACGTATTCCACGACGGTCTGAGTCTTGCCGATCCCGCCCATTCCGTGCAGGGCTTTGGGCAGCACCGCGGTGGTGCCCGCGGCCAGCCGCTGCCCCAGCTCCATCAGCAGGTCGGACCGGCCGGTGAAACTGAGGTTGCGGGGCGGGACGTTGCCCCAGACCGGCGGTACCTCGCCGGGTTGCCGCTGCAGGCCCTCGGCCGGGCGCCATACTGGCACGACCATGGAGGCCTGCGACGGCGCGGCGGTGGTGGAGACGTGCTCGGAATCTGCAGGGGAGGACGTGCGGGATTCAGCCGACCCTCCTGTGCGGGGCGGTTGGACGAGCCTGTGGTCGGCTGCGCTAGACATATCGTTACTCACTGTGTCGGTAGAAGTGGCGAATTCCCCGATTGGGCCCTCAGAACCATTGAGCCGGGACAGCCGTTCAGCCCGTGGTGAATACGGTCCTGATAAAGCTTCCATAACGATCTGTTCAATCGCGATTTCGCTCGCCGTAGCCGTATGTGGTGACGGATCTGGAGTGCTGTCCGGCGCATCGAGAGCAGCGAGTGTGCGCTGCATGGAGTCGGGGGCTGTGACCCGGATGACTCTGGCCGTCTGGGTACGCCTGGCGCTGCTGAGCAGCTCTTTTCGATCTCCGGGGCGAACATCGAACATGATCGTATCCCATGGCGAGTCCACATGGGTATGCGGCTTCGGCTCGAAAAGGAGCGAGCTCAATACCTCGGCGATATGCTCGTTCCGGACTTCCGGAAAGACTTTGGCCCGAACCCGGGACACTGTCTCGAGGCTGACAGGAAGGGCGGCAAGTGCCGTCGCCAATTTGAATGCGGTCGGTGACGCTGTACTCAGAAAGCCTTTCACCCGATCGCGGGACGACATCGGATCCGAAATGATTTCATCTTCCCGGTTTCTGGTCCCGGCGCCCTTGCGCGCGAGCAGGACAGCGGCATCGACCGGTTCGTCGCGGCCCAGCAGGAGGTGGGCGAAGCGGTCGAACCACCTGGCCTCCAGCTCCAGCACGGGCACAGCGACCGCACCGTCCTGTTCCGGCGCCGGGGCCAGGGATGCCGGATCGAGCTGATCGAGCCATGCGTCCGGCAACGCCAACGACCACCGGCTGTTGGGCGCCAGCCGGCCACGTGGCTTGAGCCTGGCACGGTGCACGTTCAGGCCCGTCTGCCGCCAGAGCCGCTGCGGCAGCAGGTGCACCAGCGCGGTCGGCATCGAGCCGGCGAGTTTGGCGATGATCGAGTAGACGTCCGGTGACCGCCAGGTGCGGCCGACCCCGTCGGTCAGCACCATCGCGATCCGCCTGCCCCGCGGATCCATCAGTTCCCCGGTCCGGCGCGGACTGGCCTCCGGGGTGCCGCCGCGCAGGATCGGCGCTTCGGGCGCGGGGCGGTTCGTGTCCAGCAGCCGGCGTTGGATCGACCGGAACGTGCCGAGCTGACCGAGCATCGACTCGAACGCGTTGACCGTGGATTTCCACAACGCCATCGACGGTCCCGAGTCGATCACGAGCGTCAGGTCCAGCCAGTGCTCGGTCATCGGCTTGGTCGCCGGCATCCACAGCCGGTCGCGCACCAGCCGCTCGGCGGTGGCCTCCTCGTCCAGTTCGACGTCTGTTGGCTTGCGCGCGAACACCTTGCGGTGCAACGGCTTCAACGCTCGGATGATCCCCGCGGCACCAGGCAGCGGCGGCAGCTGGCTGACCTCGATCGCCTGCTCCTGCCTGGCCACGTCGCCGTTCCCGGTCCGCATCCGGGGCATGACGACCGGGCCGGTCCGCGGCCGCCACTCAGCCGGGCGCTCGATCGTACTGTCGCGCAACGGTTTCGGTTCCGGCGCGGGTGGCACAGGCGTGGGCCGGGGTGGCGGTTTCGGCGGGTGCTCTTCGCCTGCGGGCGACGGCACCTCAGCGTCTGCTGGCACTGGCTCACCCGACGGGCGGGCCGTGACGGACGCCAGATAGATGGCGTCCGCGACCTCGAACCACGCAGGCAGATCGGCGGTCGCACCGGCATGACCGGGAAACTGCCTGGACGTGGCCGGGCTGCGGGCTCCCGCCGACCGGCCGAGTTCCTTCCGCGCCGCTCCAGCGGGGGAGGCCACGTCACACAGCCTTCAGATCACGCCAGAGCGCGTCCCTCAGATGGGGCCACGACGCGGCATCGCGGTCGTACACACCGGACGTCGACAAGAACAGTGCGTCGAGCAGGCGGTCCGCCGGCAGCCCGCCGGTTTCCTTGCTGCGCACCGCGAAATCCCGGATCAGCTCGGCCCTGCGCTCGTCGTCGGGTTCCCGGCCCAGGTGCGCCGCGACCATCGCGGTCAGTTTCTCCACGCCCGGCGGGTTGATGTGCAGTTGCAGGCAGCGCCGCAAAAACGGCGGCGGGAAATCCCGCTCGCCGTTGCTGGTCATGACGATGATCGGAAACGCATTGCACGACACCCGGCCACCGGTGACGGTGACTTTCCTGTCTGGGTCGTCGGTGAACACCTCGACATCCGGTGTGTGGCCGGCTATCCGCTCCAGCTCGGGAATCTGGAACGAGCCGTCCTCGAAAATGCGGAGCAGATCATTGGGCAGGTCCAGCTCGCTTTTGTCCAGTTCGTCGACCAGCAGCACCCGCGGCAGCCGGCCCGGCAGAAACGCCGTCGCCAACGGGCCGAGCCGGACGAAGTCACCGATCTGCTCCCCTGGCCCCAGCTGCGTATCCCCCGCCGCGTGCCTGGTCGCGGCCGCCTCGGCCCGGCCCATGGCGTCGTAGCGGTACAGACCCATCTTGAGGGTCTCGGTGCTGGTGATGTGCCAGCACACCACCCGGCCGAGCCGCAGTTCCCTGGCTATCTGGAACGCCAGTGCGGATTTCCCGGCCCCCGGCGGGCCGGTAACCAGCAGCGGCCGCCGCAGGTAGAGCGCCGCGTTCACCATCTCCACTTCACGCGGATCGGCCATCGCCGGCGACGGTTCCCGCAGAATCCCCAGTCTGCGTTCGGTTTCTCCGTCGTCTTCGGGCGGCAGATCGGACGCTTCGGTCAGCTCGCCGTGGAAGGTGCGCCATGGCGGTGGCGCGGGAAGCAGGTCGTCCAGCCGCATGCCGTCGTGCAGAGGTTGCCCGGTCCCCCGGTAGATCCACCATTCGGGCGCGTCGGACGAGCCCCCGGGCACATCCGGCGCATCCCCATCAGGACGCTCGTTCGCGTTCATCTGCGGTATCCCCCTCCAGTCGCGCTGGGCGCGGCGGCTGTTCGAGATACACCGAGCGTCGTGGATTGTCCCACAGTATCACCAAATTCTGTATCACTGCCGAAGGCAATGTTTGATCGGCACCCGCGAGTACCGCAAGTCGTGCCTCGTGAACACGCCGGGGCAGATCTTGAAAAGCACAAGATTGCCCCAAACGGGTGACTAGTTCATATACCGCTTGCGCATCCCCTTCACGGCGGCTCCACAACACCGCCGGCAGCCCCGCACGCAGCGCCGCGCTCAACTCGTCATGCGGCTTGACCTCGTCGGCCGGCGAGCTTGTGAGCACCATTGACACAACCTGCGCATCTTTCAAACCGAGGTCTATCCGGTAAGGATGATCAAAGTCGGGTTCCCCTGCAATATATACGCGAGCACTCGAGGAGTCCTCGACCAGCGCTCTCCACTTAGTCTCCCAGACTCTACGCCAATGGCGAGCCATCATTCGCTCTAGTGACCGGACAACAATCGGGTAGTCCAGGACAAGCGGACGGGGATCACCGGATTGCAGTTCGCGGAACCACTCGTGCACCGGCAGGCTGAGCAGCACCCGCGGCAGAACGAACTCGAGCGCGACGTCACCACGATGCTCTGACCAGGCGATTTCCGCGTCGATTACGAGTTCGTCGACGACGTGTTCAAGATCGCTGAACGGTGCCTGCAGTATCTCGCCGCGGGCCGGCGGCCATTCGTACGGATCATCCTGCCGCCAGTGGGATATCGTATACAGGTTCGCGTCGAGCATGTCGTGCTCGATCCGGATCATCAGATGCAGGCAGTGCCGCGTTTCGGTCCGGGCGGCCTGCTTGGCCCGCAATCGTCCAAGCGCATCCTGCTGGCGCAGGTCCCGCGCCTGCACATCGTTCCACTCCCGCAGCCGCCCGGCGAGGTCCGCCGGCACCCGGCCGGAGAGCAGCTCGACGAAGGTCAGCAGCCGGGGGAAGCCACCTGGCTCGGTGTTGAGGTCCTGCAGGTAACGCACGGCTTCCCAGACACCGGCGGGCTGCCGCAGCGGCTGCACGCCGTGCCCGGTCGTCTCGGCCAGCAACAGGCTCAGCTCCGGCACGCTCACCTCACCGAGCAGCCGGCGCAGTTCGCCGATCGCCTGCTCGGAAAAAGCCTCAAGAACGCGGGATTGGTCACCGACCGTGCCGAGTATTCGCAACCAGGCGGAACTGCGGATACGGTTGACCGGGATCTGCGTGAAATCGTCCGGCTTTGTGCCCGCGTCGGTGACGATCACTTCCTGGTAGACAGTGTCGGAAACGATCATGGCGAGCACGCCGCCGGATTCGCGGAGCCCGGCTTTCGCCGCCTCGGCGTCCAGGAAACGGAACGTGTTGTTCAGCGCGTGGCCACGACTTCCCATCGCGCTGCGTGACACCTCTCCGGAATGCACCGCCATCCGCAGCTGAATCAGCGCCTCTTCCGCGTGCACGGCGTTATGTCTGTACAAACCGGCGACCAGCCGATTCGGTAACTGGTCGACTATCAAAGTCTTGGGGAACGCGGGTGGCACGAGGATCAACACACCGTCACCGCGGTCTTCGTTGTGACAGTCAGTCCACTTGACACCGGCGTCGTCGAACGCGGTTTCGAGTACCTTGTAAAGTCCGTTGGTCATCGCCTTGTGATGCAGGTCGGTTCGCACCGGGTTGGTGAAGTCGGCAATGTCCACAGCCACAATCGTGTGGTGGATCGCTGGAGAATCCTGCACAGGACCCCTCCCGACGATGACGACTGTGGCAAACCTACCAGCGTGGCCTACCTTGTCGCTTCCGCTGTTCGCGTTGTCGCGATCATGATTCTGGTTGGCCACTATTTGCCCCTCAATGTCAAATGACACAGACGGCGGCTTGCACGCGGCCACCGAACATGGCCGCCCCCACGAGCACCTCCCCCGGGAATGTTCGGCCAGGTTGGACGGAGTTTCGCCGGATCCGAGCCGCCCTGTCCCGGCGACCGGCACATCGGCTGGTCGTTCGTAAAGTAGGCGCATGTTGGGGTTCTCGACATTGGGTTGTTCCAGTCTGCCGCTGGCCGATGGCACGGCGATGGCACGCAAGTACGGCATCTCCCTAGTCGAACCGAGGTGCGCGGCCGATGAGCCCGTGCATGTCGGGCTGTCGAAGGCTGAACGGGCGGCGGCACGGGCCGAGCTGGACTGGGCGGGGAGCTCGGCGCACGACCTCGGGGCGCCGTCGATCCGCGTGTCCCCCGGCCGGTCCGAGCTGGGCTCTGGCGCAAAGTCCGTGAAGCTGGACCCCTGATGATCAAGGTCGGTCCGGCGAGACGATCATGATCCACGTGTGTTGATCATGATCTGGGTGTCCTGTTGCCGCATCTGGCTGCGTTGCGAGTGCAGCAGGTCCTCGTCAAGGGACAGGCGGTGTGGCTGCACGCGATTGTGTCGGCACCTGACGCGGCGTGTCCGGGCTGTGGTGTCAGGTCCGGGCGGGTGCACAGCCGCTATGAACGGTCCTTGTCGGATCCGGCGATCGGTGGGCAGGAGGTGTTGATTCGGTTACGTGTGCGGAGATTCTTCTGCGACAACAGCGCATGCGCCCGCAAGACCTTCGCCGAGCAAGCACCGGGGGCGACAGTGCCGCATGCCCGCCGTACTCCGCTGCTGCGTGGCCTGCTGGAGAGGATCGCGCTGGCGTTGGGCGGCCGCCCCGGTGCGCGACTAACCCCAATGCCGGGAAGTTAAGGAACGGGCGGAGATGTCAACCCGTTGAGATGGGCAACGGGGTTCCTGCTAGAACAACGTCGACCAAGATCGATGAACAGCAGGAACCCCGTTGGAACACCAGTCTGTCATCACCCGTCATGTCCGCGTGGCTCAGGGCCGTTTCGCGCCTGGCCACCTCGGTGAGCTGACCCGACTCATCCCGTTCGAGTTGGTCGACGACGCACTCGCCTCGACCAGAACGACCCAGCAGCGGCTGCGGGACCTGCCCTCCCGCATGGTGGTCTATCTGCTCATCGCTGCCGGCCTGTTCGCCGAGCTGGGCTACTGCCAGGTGTGGGCGCGGCTGGTCGCCGGGCTGGACGGCATCCCGGTGGCCACCCCGAGTTCCTCGGCGCTGGCGCAGGCCCGCCGCCGGATCGGAACTGCTCCGCTGGCCGCGGTGTTCCGGCTGCTCACCGGTCCCGCGGCCGGCACGATGCGGTGGCGGACACTGCTGGTCTGCGCCATCGACAGCACCACTCTGTTCGTCCCGGACAGCCCGGCCAACCTGACCCGTTTCCCTTACCAGGGCGGCGGCAACGGCCCGTCCGGATATCCCATGCTGCGCCTGATGGCCGTGGTGGCCTGCGGCACCCGCACCGTCATCGACATCGCGTTCGGATCGTGGCGGATCGGCGAGACCAGCATGGCGCCACGCCTGCTCGGGGGCCTGCGGCCCGGGATGCTGTTGCTGGCCGACCGCAACTTCGCCGTCGCCGACCTGATCACCCGCATCGCCTCCACCGGAGCGGATCTGCTCATCCGCGCCAAAAACAACCGAGTCCTCCCCGCGATCAGCCACCTGCCCGACGGGTCCTGGCTGTCCCGGCTGGGCGGGGTCAAGGTCCGGGTGATCGACGCCGAGATCACCGCCACACTTGGCGGCCGCAAGCAACACACCGGTCGCTACCGGCTGATCACCACCCTCACCGACCATCACCGTTACCCCGCCGGTGAGATCGTCGCCCTCTACCACCAGCGCTGGGAGATCGAGACGACGTTCCTGGAGATGAAATCCACCCTGCTGGGCGGCCGGGTCCTGCGCGCGCGGACCCCGGCCGGGATCGAGCAGGAGATCTACGCCCTGCTCTCGGGCTATCAAGCACTGCGGCTGGCGATGGCGGACGCCCTGCTCGGGCAGGAGACCGCACCTGACCGGGCCGGGTTCACCATCGCGCTCAACGCGGCACGTGACCAGCTCGTCCAGGCCGCCGGGATCATCGCGGACACGGTCGTGGACCTGGTCGGCGCGATCGGGCAAGCAGTCCGGGCCGGCCTGCTTCCCCGCCGCCGCACCCGCGTCTGCCCACGAGTGGTCAAACGCGCGATCTCCAAACACCGAGCCAAAGGCCAGATCGATCGCACCAACTATTAAGCGAAGATCACCATCACGATCATCACCGAGTTGACACGCGACCCATGAGCCTTAACTTCCCGGCATTGC
>CBIMJO010000223.1:0-9907 GCA_966244135.1 uncultured Actinocrispum sp.
CACGGTCCGGCGGTGCGCCGGCCACCCACGGCCGCCGACTGGGCCTCGGCCAATGCCGAGATGACCAGTCCGTCGTAATTGGTGACTGTCCGCGCAAGCTGACCGTGATCGTCCCGTAATGCCAGGCAGAGACCACACAAGTGGGCGAGCCACGAACTGTGCAGCCGCGCGGAAAGTCTGTGACGGCATGGCCGGATAATGCCGAACATGTGAATTCCCCCTCGGTCGCGAGTGGCGGGAGCATAGCCTGTTATCACCCGTTCGGACGCAGAAACCCCCTCTGCGGAGGGCGACCTCCCCAGTCCTGAGAGGACACCATGACCTGGTGAACTTCGAAGCCGTGCCCGCGACCGAGCCCCGGGCAAGCCTGCCGTCCACGCCGCACATCCACCCGCCGAAAGTCGAGCTGTTCGACGTGGCCGCGATGTCGAACACCGATCCCAAGGGATTCCGGCGCGCGGTCGACGAATACCGCCTCGAGGATTTCGGCCTGTACATGGCCCGCCCGATGCCCGGGCACCCCGAGCTGCGCTATGTCGAATCGTGGCTTCTGCCGGAAATGGGCCTGCGGGTCTCGAAGTGGCACCGCCACCCCGGGTCGGACCGGGACGAGGACTTCTACGTCGATCTGGTGGACATCGACCGGCACTTCGGCGACCGGACCGGCGCGAGCGGCCCGCTGTGGCGCGTCGTCGACGTGTATCTCGACATCCTCGTGCACACCGGGCGGCGACTCACCGTGCTCGACACGGACGAGCTACTCGCGGCCCTCGACGGGGGCCTGATCCCCCCGCAAACGGCCCAGCGCGCCCTGGAGCGGGTCTACCGCACGGTCCAGGGGATCACGCGGCACGGCTACGACATCGAGGCCTGGCTCGCCGAACACGCAGCTCACGTGACCTGGGGCGAGCACTAGCGAGGCTTTGTTGATCATGTCAACCGCCGTTCGGGGCAACTTGAGACAATGTCACGGATCGATACCCGACCGAACGCACCCCGTGATGTAACGAATCAACCCGGGTGATCACGGACCGCACCGATCCGACTCCCCTCGGGCCGCGTGGGAACGGCCATCACGCCGCAACTGGTGGACATCGTCGACACGGTCTCCTCGGTGCGCAGCTACTCGTCCGGCACGACTCGGCGCCTCCGGATCTGCCAGGAGGAGCGCTGGGGTCTGCGGGTGGAATGTCCCACTCCGGAGGACCCCTTCCACGACTCCGAGGTCACCTGGCTGCTGCCGGAGCTGAACCTGCGGATGACCCACCAGCGTCCCCGGTCGCGCCACGCGCGCGTGGGGCCGAGCGTGCTCACCGCCGTGCGCGTGAGCCGCGAGGGAGCGATGTGGCGCACCACGGACCTGCTGCTCGGCCTGTCGTCCTCGGCCGGGGCGGCCGCGCGGATCGTGCGCTCGGAGGAGTTCGCCGCCGCGGTGGCCGGCCGGATCCTGCGCACCGGCGACGCCGATCTGGCGTTGCGCACCGTGCACAAGACGCTCGAGGAGCTGTCCTACTACCGGCACGACCTGGGCGCCTGGCTGACCGCTCAGCACGTCTTCGAGGTCTGGCCGCCGTACTGAGAAGAGTTTTCACACTGACCCCCGGGAGTGGAAGATCACTCACCGGGGGTTTTGTGTTTGTCTGGCGTGATTACGGACCGGACTGGTGCTGTCACCCAGAGCGGCGTGCTGTTTCATCACGACTTGGCCACCGGCTTGACAGTTCGTGTGGTCCGGACCACGCTGCTCTGCATTGGTCTACACCATTTTGTGGCTTGCCCGGCGGGGGCCGGGCTCGAAAGGACGGCACGAGTGAAGCGCTGGATCAAGCTGGCGGCGGGTGTCGCCGCCATCACCCTCGCGACTGCGGGCTGCGCCGGCTCCAGCGGCTCAGGGAACACGCAGGCGAGCAGCAACGCGCCCGCGGCTCAAGGTGGGGACATCACCGTCTGGCTGATGACCGGCTCCGCGCCGGACTCGCTCACCACCGCACTGAACAAGGAGTTCGAGGAGAAGCACCCGGGCACGAAGGTCAAGTACGAGGTCCAGCAGTGGAACGGCATCCAGCAGAAGCTCACCACGGCGCTGGGCAGCCAGAACCCGCCGGACGTGTTCGAGATCGGTAACACCCAGACGCCGCAGTTCGCCGCCCAGGGCGTGCTCGCCGACCTGACCAGCTCGGTGGGCGACCTGAACGGCTCGCAGTGGCTCAAGGGCCTCAAGGACTCCGGCACGTTCGACGGCAAGCAGTACGGCGTGCCGTTCTACGCGGCCAACCGCGAGGTGCTGTACCGCAAGGACCTGTTCGAGCAGGCCGGCATCACCGCGCCGCCCACCTCGAACGACGAGTGGCTCGCCGCGATCGACAAGCTGAAGGCCAAGTTCGGCAGCGACCCTGACTTCCAGGCGCTCTACCTGCCGGGCCAGTACTGGTACACGCTGCTGTCGTTCATCTGGGACCAGGGCGGTGACATCGCCAAGGGCGACGGTGCCAAGTTCACCGGCACCCTGGACACCCCGCAGGCCAAGGCGGGCCTGGAGTTCTACAAGAAGCTCGTCGACCAGTCGGGCACCAAGGCGCCCAAGGACAACGACGAGTCGAACCCGGCGCAGGCCGGCATCTACGGCGCGGGCAAGGTCGGCATGTTCATCGGCACCCCCGGTGAGGTGGCCACCGCCGCCAAGACCGACCCCACGCTGAAGGACAAGACCGGTGCCTTCGCGATCCCCGGCAAGACCGCGGGCAAGAGCGCCCCGGTGTTCCTGGGTGGCTCGAACCTGGCCATCCCGGTCAACTCCAAGCAGCAGGCGCTGGCCAAGGAGTACCTGAAGCTGCTGTCGTCCGCGAAGTACCAGGGTGAGATCGCCAAGGGCGGCTTCGTTCCGGGCACCTCCACCGACATCAGCGCGCTGGACTCCGACCCGTACGCCAGCGTGATGGCCAAGGCGTCGCAGAACGGCCGCGCCGTTCCGTCCAGCCCCAAGTGGGGTGACGTCGAGGCGGGTCAGAACCCGTTGAAGGACATGCTGACCGCGTACCTCACCGGCAAGAAGACCGTCGACCAGGCGACCGCGGACGCCAATGCGGCGCTGAACAAACTGCTCGGATGACGACGACGCAAGGCGTCACGGCGATGCCGGCGGGGGCCACCCCGCCGGCATCGCCGCGGTCACATCGGTGACCGCGTGTTGCCGTATGTGTTGCTAGCGCCCGCGTTGATCGGTGTGCTCGGCCTGCTCGGCTGGCCGACCGTTCAGCTGCTGTTCATCAGCCTGCGCAAGCTGGATCTGCGCGAGCTGGTGACCGGCGACATGGTCTGGGTCGGCCTGCAGAACTACTCGGATGTGCTGGCCGACTCCGAGTTCTGGACCATCACGCTGCGCACGCTGATCTTCTGCGCGGCGGTGGTGGCCGCGACGATGCTCATCGGGCTGCTCGTCGCGGTGCTGATGAAGCACGTCAACCCGGTGATCCGGATCGCCATCCAGGTGGCCCTGGTGCTGGCGTGGGCGGTGCCGATCATCGCCGCCACCACGGTGTTCCAGTGGATCTTCGACCAGCAGTACGGGATCCTCAACAAGACCCTGGACAAGCTCGGCTTCCACGACTTCATCGGGTACTCCTGGTTCGGCAGCGGGACGAGCACGCTGACCGTGATCGGCATGATCATCGTCTGGCAGGCGGTGCCGTTCATCGCGTTCTCGCTGTACGCCGGGCTGATCGGGGTGCCGCGGGAGCAGTACGAGGCGGCCGGGATCGACGGCGCGAGCGGGTTCCAGACGTTCCGCGCGGTCAGCTGGCCCGCGCTCAAGCCGATCGCCACGATGGTGACGTTCCTGTCGGTGCTGTGGGACTTCCAGGTGTTCGCGCAGGTGTGGGCGGTCAAGCAGGGTGGCCCGGACGGCGAGAGCACGACGTTGCCGGTCCTGCTGTACCTCAAGGGCATCGCGGGCAGCCACTTCGGGCCCGCGGCGGCGATCGCCATGCTGATGCTGCTGTTCCTGATCGTGCTCACCGCCCGGTACCTGCAGCTGCTGGTCCGTTCGAAGGAGGCTGAGCTGCGATGAGGAAGTCGCTCGCGCAACGGATCGGGCTCGGCTCGGTCGGCGTGGTCGTGGCGATCGTGTTCGGGTTCCCCACCTACTGGCTGATCACCACGTCGTTCAAGACGCCCGGTGAGGTGCTGTCACCGAAGTACGACCTGATCCCGACCTCCGGGACGCTGGAGAACTTCGTGTCGGCGTTCACCAAGCCGGGGTTCACCACCTACCTGACCAACAGCCTGATCGTCACGCTCGGCTCGGTGGCGTGCGCGCTGGTGGCCGGCCTGCTGGCCGCGGTTCCCCTGGCGCGCATGCGGTTCCAGGGCCGCAAGGGGTTCATGCTGCTGGTGCTGGTCGCGCAGATGGCGCCGGTGCAGGCCATGTTCATCCCGATGTACCTGCTGATGCGGGACGCGGGCCTGCTCAACGCGTTGCCCTCCTTGCTGTTGGTGTACACGGCGACGACGTTGCCGTTCACCACGTGGATGCTCTACGGGTTCGTCAACGGGATCCCGATCGAGCTGGAGGAGTCCGCGATGATCGACGGCTGCGGCCGGTGGAGCGCGTTCCGCCGGGTCACGCTGCCGTTGCTGGGCCCCGGTCTGGTGGCCACGTCGGTGTTCAGCTTCATCACGGCGTGGAACGAGTTCCTCTACGCCCTGGTGTTCATGCGGGACCAGTCGAAGCAGACGCTGCCGGTGTGGCTGTCGACCTTCCGCACGGCGTTCTCCGTCGACTGGGGCGGCATCATGGCCGCGTCGGTCATCTACGCCGTGCCGGCTCTGGTGTTCTTCCTGATCGTGCAACGCAAACTGGTGTCCGGCCTGACCGCCGGCGCGGTGAAGGGATAGCACACTTTGTCCTCTTTGGAACAACTCGCCGAGTCGGTTCAGCTCCCCGGGTTCGGCGGTACGACCGCTCCCGAGTGGTTACGGCGCCGGATCGGCGAGGGGCTCGGCGGCGCGATCCTGTTCGGCCGCAACGTGGTCGACGACGCGCAGGTGGCTGAGCTGACCGCTCAGCTGCGGGCCGAGCGTGAGGACGTGGTCATCGGGATCGACGAGGAGGGCGGCGACGTCACGCGGCTGGACGTCGCCACCGGCTCGTTCGTGCCCGGCCCGCTCGCGCTCGGCGCGGCCGGTGACGTCGAGCTGACCCAGAACGTGGCCGCCGCACTGGGCGAGCGGCTGGCCGCCTGTGGGGTGACGCTGGATCTGGCGCCCTGCGCGGATCTGACGCTCACGCCGGAGGATCCGATCATCGGTGTCCGGGCGTTCGGCTCCGAGCCGCAGGCCGTTGCCGAACAGGTCGCCGCGTACATCACCGGCATCCAGAAGTTCGGGGTCGCCGCGTGTGCCAAGCACTTCCCGGGGCATGGAGCGGCCACGGAGGACTCGCACAAGAGCCTCCCCACGCTGCCGCGCACCGAGGAGGAGATCCGGTCGATCGAGCTGGTTCCATTCCAGGCGGCCATCCGGGCCGGTGTCCGGGTGATCATGAGTGGGCATCTCGTCGTGCCGCCCTGGGGTCCGCACCCGGCGACGCTCAACGCCAGGGCGCTGCAGGAGATTCTCCGCGGCGAGCTGGGCTTCACCGGAGCGATCATCACGGACGCATTGGACATGGCCGGTGTGGTCGGCGGGTTCGGCAACAACGCCGGGATCCCCGCTGCCGCGGTGAAGTCGTTGATCGCGGGCGCGGACGCGCTGTGCATTGGCGGGCAAGCGTTCGAGGCGGACCTGCTGGACGCCATCACCCTCGCGATCGTGGACGCCGTGCGCTCCGGGGAACTGTCCGAGGAGCGGCTCACGGAAGCCGCCGAACGGACGTCCGCGCTGCGGAAGCCGCCGGTGAGCACGCCGATCGTCCCGGTGGACCTGGAACTCGGGCTCACCGCGGCGCGCAAGGCGTTGCGGGTCATCGGCGAACCGCGGCTGGACGGCCCGCCGCTCGTGCTCGACGTGCTGACCGACCCGAGCATCGCGGCCGGCAGGGTGCCGTGGGGCCTCGGCCCGCACCTGTCCTCGCTTGTGCCCGGTACCAAGGCGATGCGCGTGGGCCCGGACGACCGTGACGAGATCCTGGCCGCCGCCAAGGAGTTCTCGAAGGTCGTCGTGGTGACCCGCGAGGCGCATCGCCACCCGGCCGTGCGCGCATTGCTGGAGTCGTTGGACGAGCTGGACTACATCCACGTCGAGACCGGCGCCCCAGGGCCCGACCTTGGTGACAAGGCCCGGATCGACACGTTCAGCGGGTCACGGGTGAGTCTGATGGCCGCCGCGGAGCAGCTCGCGCTGACCGAGACGTTGGTGAGCGGGCACTCCTAGGGAGCCCATCCGGTCGACGCCGCCCAGGCCTCCGCACGGTCGAGGGCGGCGTCGAACCAGACGTTCTTCGCACTCGCGTAGTCCGCCAGGTGCCCGCCGGAGGCGAACTTGGCGGCCAGGGTGCGTTTCAGGTCGAGGTAGTCGGCGCGTTCGTTCTCGTCGGCGCGCAGCCAGTCGCGGAACAGCAAGGCGTGCCGCCAGTCGCGGGAGCCTTCGACGCGGACGTGCAGGTCGGCCAGCCGGCCCGGGTCCGCGGAGTTGTGGAACCGCTTGGTCTCCTCGCCGCGGTCACCGACATTTCCTTGCTGCACAGGGAACCCGGCGGCGGACAATGGTTCGGCGAGCTCGTCGGCCTGGTCCAAAGAGGACACTGTCAGCTGGAGGTCGATGATGTCCTTGGCGGGCAGGCCAGGGACCGCGGTCGAGCCGATGTGGTCGACCCGCAGGCCGTTGGTGGCCAACGCGATCCGGCTGGCCAGGCGTTGGGCCTGCGCGGGCCACTCCGGGTTCGGGTCGTAGAGGCGGGCATTGCCGTACTTGGGGGCGCGCCGCAGCCGGACGTTGGCCTCGAACGGCACCAGGCGGTCCGCCCACAACGCGTCCGCGATCGCGAGGATCTGGTCTGGCGTGCCGCTGTTGTCCAGCCAGACGTCCGCGACCGCCCGGCGCTGTTCGGTGGTGGCCTGGGCCGCGATCCGGGCGCGGGCGTCGGCCTCGGGCATGCCCCGCGTGACGGTCAGGCGGTGCACGCGGTCCTCGATGTCCGCGTCCACGATCACCACGAGGTGGTACATCGGCGCGTAGTTCTTCTCGACGAGCAGCGGCACGTCGTGCACGACAACGGCGTCCGCTGCCGCCTGGGCGAGCATCTCCGCGGTCCGGGTGCCGATCAGCGGGTGCACGATCGCGTCCAGCCGGGCTCGCTTCGCGGAGTCGTTGAACACCACCGATGCCAGCCTCGGGCGGTCCAGCGAGCCGTCCGCGGCGATGATCTCCGGACCGAACTCGGTCGCCAGCGCGGCCAGGCCCGGTGTGCCGGGCTCCACCACCTCACGGGCCAGCCTGTCCGCGTCGATCAGCACGGCCCCGTGCTCGGCCAGCCTGCCGGCCACTGTCGACTTGCCCGATCCGATCCCGCCGGTGAGCCCCACGCGCAACATGCTCTTGATCCTAGGTAGGCCTAGCCCCACCCACGGCTTGGCCTTAGCGGCAATGTGCCGGGCCGGACGATTCGGTCAGACTGACCCCATGCTCCGCGCCCTCCAGACCGTCGCCCTCTCCGTGGTGGGCCTGCTGGTCGCTGTGGGGCATGTCGTGGCGCTGATGGCCATGCTGTGGGGTCTGGTGTTCGTTGTCCCGTGGGTGGTCAGCGCTGGCCGGTGGATGGCCACGCGGCGGCGTCGGCTCGCCGGGATCCCGCTGCCCTACCAGCCCACCCCGCCCAGGCCGGAGCCGGACGAGGACGGGCTGTACCGATACGGCGACCGGCTGTACAAGAAGCCCATCGGGTGGTCCCGGCTCGAATGGATGCTGGAGGACCGCGCCACTTGGCGGGACCTGGTGTTCCTGGCGCTGGATCCGCTGGGGCTGGTCGTGTTCCCGCTGCACGCACGTTGGACGCGGTTTCTGCTTCGGCCGCCGCGGCGGTCCACTCCGGCGGGCGCGAAACGGCGGATGGATCCGTTCGCGCACTGCATGGCTTACTTCGGGCTGTCTTTGCTGAGTCCGCTGGGGTTCTTGCTGTACGTCGTTTCGCCGCGCTTGGGGCGGCAACTGGTCAGGCTGCGGCGGTTCCTGGCCGGGAAGTGGACGGGCGTGGAGGTCGCGTGGCCTTACGTGGGGCCGGTGTGGCGGGATCGAGCTACTTGGCGCGACCTGGCGTTCCTGGCCGTGGACGGCGTGGTGGGGACGCTTCTGGTGGTGGTGCCCTGTGCGGTGATGATCTACGCGTCTTGGGGGTTGCTGATCCCCTTTCCCTTTCAGCTGGCGACTTCCGAGAACTGGGGCAACGGGTGGTACGGGCAGTTCGCTGGGTCTACGTGGCTCGTTGTGGTCATGGTGCCGGTGTTGATGTGGCTGACGTTCCGGATCTCGCCTTGGTGCGCCGCTTGGGACGCGCGGTGGGTCCGGGTGCTGCTGTCGCCCACACGGAAGGCTCAGCTGGCTTTGCGGGTGAAGGAGTTGACCTCCAGCCGTGCGGCCGTGACCGACGTGCAGGCGGCCGAGTTGCGGCGGATCGAGCGGGACCTGCATGACGGGGCGCAGGCGCAGCTGGTGGCGATGGGGGTGGACCTCGGCGCGGTGGAACGGCTGATCGACTCGGACCCGGCCGCGGCGAAGAAGTTGCTCGCCAGGGTCAAGGACACTTCCGCACAGGCTTTGGTGGAGTTGCGCCGGCTGGTGCGCGGGATCCATCCGCCGGTGCTCGCCGAGCGGGGGCTGGGGGACGCGGTGCGGGCGCTCGCGCTGGACCTGGGCGTGGCCTTCGAGGTGTCCGTGCCCCGGCGGCTGGACCCGCCGGTGGAGTCGGCGGCCTACTTCGCCGTCAGCGAGGCGCTGGGGCAGGCTGTGGCGCCTGTTTCGGTGTCCGTCGTGCTGTCCGGGGAAGTGTTGGAGATGACCGTGTCCGACTCGGGGCGTGGGTCTTCGTTCCCGGGGATCTCGCGGCGGCTCGGGGCGTTCGACGGGTCGGTGAGCGTGTCTTTCGGGGCCGGCCGGACCGTGCGGATGACGCTCAGCGCGGGCTGAGCGCGCGGTCGGCGATCTTGCCCAGGATCGAGGGCGCCTGGGCGGCCTGGACGAGGTCCAGCTGCGCGATCACGACGACCGTCGTGGCCTGGTAGGTCGCCACCAGCGTGGCCGCCTTCTTGCCGACCAGCAGCGTGCCCTTTTCCGCGCCGACCGCCACCTCACTGACTTTCGCGCCCGCGTCCTTCTCGCCCTGAACCGTGTTCTCCACCCGCTTGGCCGCCGCCGTGGCGTCCGAGTAACTGGCCAGACCCACTGTCACCTGCGCGTCGGCGATTTCCTGGCCGTCCGCGAGACCGTAGTAGCAGTCGATCCGCGCGGTGCGGCCGATCTTCGGGTCCGGCGCGCCCTGCACCAGCTTCGAGCCCGCGCTCATCGCCTTCCCGACCGCGTCCTGGATCTCCTCCGGCGTGGCGATCTTGCCGCACCCCGTCGGCAGCGCGCCCACGATCCGCGCCGGCGTCGAGCTCACCTTCGACGGGGTGAACGACGGCACCGGCACCACAAGCGGTGACTGTTCCTTCGCTGCACACCCACCCACCCCGGCGATCACCACCGCGACCACTGCGCTGCGTGTCCATGCCTTAGCACTCACAAGGTCAAGACCGTAGCCCCCCTGTCGGGTGAACGTCATGGCTATCCCCGAAAAAGTAACGAACGGACAACGTGACGGCGTCGCTGAGCAGGCGTTACTCAACTTGGAGTAATGGAGGTCATGGTGGGGTGCGGCTGGATGGGGGTGTTCGTTGGGGTGTTGAGGTGCAGGTTTGGTGGGCCGGTGGGGTGAGGC
>CBIMJO010000224.1:0-9903 GCA_966244135.1 uncultured Actinocrispum sp.
CGAGCACGCCCGCCTCGGCGATCCTCGTGGCCAGCTCGACGTCATCGGGGTTGTTCTCCGGGAAATCGACCATGACGTGCAGCCCGGCGGCCACGCCCTGGACCCGCGCGGCGGGCCAGGCTTGTTGCAGGGTCTGGACGAACGCGTCC
Source organism: uncultured Actinocrispum sp. (assembly GCA_966244135.1). GTDB lineage: Bacteria > Actinomycetota > Actinomycetes > Mycobacteriales > Pseudonocardiaceae > Kibdelosporangium. Next base: position 150 of record CBIMJO010000224.1, read on the forward strand.
CGCCGGGTGCGATACCGGGTGCGCGTGACGCGGATGTGCCGGTCGATCTCGCCGGATGCGAGCAGTTCGGCGAGCACGAGCTGGGGCAGCACCGGTGAGCCGAGATCGTTGGCGTACTTGGCCATCACGAGGTCGTCCTGCAACTTGCGAGGTGCAACCAGCCAGCCGATCCGCATGCCCGGCGCCATTGTCTTCGAGATGCTCCCGGTGTACGCGACATGTTCGGGCGCCGAGGCCTGCAGCGCGGGCACAGGAGCGCGGTCATAGCGGTATTCGGCGTCGTAGTCGTCCTCGATGATCAACCCGTTGTGCCGCCGCGCCCAGTCCAGCAGCGCTCCGCGACGCGACGGGGAAAGCACTACTCCGGTCGGGTAGTGGTGCGCCGGAGTAAGCAGCACAGCGGACGCGGTGAGCGCGTCGACTTGAAGTCCTTCGGCGTCAACAGGTACTGGTACGGGTGTGATCCCGCAGTAGGCAAGGCCGCCCCGGATGCCACGCGAGCCCGGATCCTCGACGGCGATCCGGCTCGCTCCGCGGTTGCGGAGAACGTGGCACAGCAAGTTCAGCGCCTGCGCCACTCCGCCGACGATCAGGATGTCCTCCGCGTGCGCTCGCACCCCACGAACCCGGCCCAGCCAGCCGGCGAGCTGCGTCCTGAGGCCGACCGAGCCGCGCGGGTCACCGTAGGCCAGGTTCGCCGCGCTCGCCTGCCTGAAGACGGCCCGTTCGGCTCGCAACCACGCCGCCCTGGGAAACGCGGAAAGGTCGGGCAACCCGGGGGAGAGGTCGATGTCGATCACGTGGTCGCCGGGCAGCCGCGGCACGAATCCCGTGAACATCTCGCGAGGAAGTGGCCCCGGAGTCGGCCGGAGCGCGGCCGTGACCACAGTGCCATGACTCGTTCTGGCGCTCACCAGGCCTTCCTCAGCAAGCCGCCGGTACGCCTCGACCACCACTCCGCGCGAGACGGCGAGATCGTCGGCGAGGACGCGGGTCGGCGGGAGCAGGGCGCCGTCGCCGAGCCGCCCGTCCGCGATCGCCGACCGCAGCGCGCCGACCAGCCAGTCGGTCAGCCCCTTCGCGGGCGCCGTCGACGGCCGGAGCTGCAGGAAGTCAGCGCCCGGACTGGACATACACATCGTCCTCCACCATCGCCCGCACACGATCGAGATCCGCCCTCGCTGTCACCAGGTCAGGACGGTTCCTCGCCGCTCGCAAGTCCCGCAACCGGGCCAAAGTCTCGATCACGACCGTCAACGGCGGTCCGCTCGCGGTCATATCGGTCTGACGTTCCTGTGGGGCAACGGAAGCAGGCTCTTCCAGGAACGGGACCACGAGCTTGTTGTGGTGGAACACCGTTGCCGCGCCATGCTGACGGCAGGCATCCAGAAACAGCGATGCGTTCTCCCGCAACGCTGCCGATGGCCGCTCGCGCAGGAACATGGTCAGCAGGGATTCGGCGGTGACCAAGGAACGCAACACCTTCTGGTCCTCGGGTGCGACATACGGGTACTTGTCGGCGGTCACCCACTGGTAGAAGGGGTCGTGCGGCGAGCACAGGCCCAGCAGCACGTCGATCGCGTTGATCGCCGCGAAGTCGCCCGCGTTCGCGCCCCGGAACTCCTGCGAGCCGACCCGATGGCTCTTGAAGTACGGCCGGATGTTGTAGAAGAACCGGTCCTTGTCGAGTTCGCCCGCAAGCGACTGGCTGTACCGCAGGACATCCCGCAAAGCGGCCACGGCGTCCGCGAAGTGGTAGGTGGCCAACGGGTTCGACACGCCCAGCGCGGGAATGCCGAGCAGGGCGTGCGCGGCCCGGCGGTAAGCCATCACCGCCAACCCGTTGTATGTCAGGAAAATACGTTCACTGTCCAGCTTCGTGAATGTAGAGAACGAGCCCCCGGCAGCTCGGTTGTGGATGTGCTGGTGCGCCGAGGAAAACCGCGGTGCCACCCCGAGCGACGAAGACAATGTCAAAGCCAGCGGCGCGGCCACTGGTGAAGGCAGCACCTCGTGCCGGCGACAGGCGCCGAGATAGAACCCGACCATGCCGAGCAACTCATACCGAGCATCCGGGGAAGGCGGCAGCTCCCGGCGCTCGGCCACCCGGCCGATCAGCGCGCCGCCGTCCCGCACGAGGGTCGAACGGACGTCGTCCACATCGGACCGATCCGGCAGGATGATCGCCCGCCCGGCGAAGTAGATCTCTTCCAGCGAGGTGTTCAGCCCGGTGAACTCGTCCCGGATCCAGCGGTCCAGGTCGTCGATCGCGGTAGACAGGCGCACACAACGCAGTCTGTGCCGCCCGATGGTCCGTTCACCAGGACCACAACGCGCCCTCCTATCCGGACCAACCATCAGGACCAGGGGCTGACCGGGCTAGGACGGCGGCGGCCGTCCACAATGACGTCGACGTGTTCGTCGAAGAAGGCGATGTGCCCGGCGATGTCGGCCGCGTCGGACAACGGTTGCTCATAGCCCCACGCCAGATCCGGGTGGACATGCCCGTTCACCTCGACCGACCAGTACGACGCCGTCCCCTTGTAGGCGCACGCGGTGCTCTTCGCCGACGGGGTGAGCAGGTTCAGCCGGACATCCTCGCGGGGAAGGTAGAACCGCGGCGGCAGGTTGGTCTCGAACAGCATCCGCGCCGAGGTGGTCTCGGCCACCGGCACACCCTCGACCTCGATCCGCATGGCCCGGGAACTGCGCCGGATGTCGACGCGGTGGAACGGGTCGCGGGGGTGGCTGACGATCGGCTCGTCCTCCTCGAGCCACTCGAACGCGTCGAAGTCGAGCACGACGTAGCCCGCGAGTTCGGCGGGCCGGAACCCGGCGCCGTCCAGCAGCACCCCGTCGGCCTCGAGCGAAAGCGGCTCGCCCGCGCAGGTGTGCGCGGCGAACCCGGTGCGCGGGTCCAGCACGGGTGGCCCATCGGCCGCGAGCGGGACCGGATGCTCGGCGGCCTCGGCCGGCGGGGCAGGCACCAGCCGTGCCCGGATGTCCTCCTCGGGAATCGCGTAGGACGGGACGACCCGCTTCGGCTCCCACACCAGGATGCCGCGGTCGGAGTCCACAAGGGTCAGTCCACCGGCGCTGGCCCGCAACCGCTTCGGCGTCGGCTCGTACCGCAGCTCACCCAGGCTGCGCATCAGTTCCCTGCTCAGTTGAACCGCCATCGGGCCACTCTCCGCCCCGGCCGCCACGCCGTCAATCCGGCGGCACTACCGCAGTGGCCAGAACCGGCTCGACGACGTCCCTAGTCGGACACCGCAACCAACCGGGCGTTGAGCCGCGCCGGGACCGCAGCCGTGGCACGGGCGACCAGGCAGTTGCGTTTGGTGTTCTCGGCCAGGGCTTGAAAACGCGCCTCGGGGATGTCCGGCACGGCCGCCTCACAGCGCAAATCGATCTCGCCGATCGCGATCCCGTTCGGGCCGGTCTCGGTCTGCACCTCGGCGAACGTCTCGATCCGGTGCGGCGCGAACCCCGCCTCCTCGATGTCCGCGGCCAGCGCCATCGAGAAGCACCCGGCGAACGCCATGCCCAGCAACGCCTCCGGGCTGCCGTCGGCCTCAGACGGGTTCGCCCGGCGGGCCAGGTCGTAGGGCACCTTGACCCCGCCCTTGATCATCACGCCGGATCCGGCCGACTCGGTCCCGGTCCAGATCGCGCTGGCGGTGTGCGGGACGGCCTGCCCGGGATCGTCCTCGGTCAGCAGGTCGGCGGGGTCCAGGTCGAGCGCGGCGGCTAGGACGAGCAACGCGCGCAGCGACGGCGCCCGTTCGCCCTGCTCCAGCCGGTACAGGTGCACCTCGCTCAGGCCGGTCATGCCCGCGACGTCGACCAGCCGCAGCCCCCGGGCGAAGCGGGCGGTGCGCAGCTTGGCCGCGAGTCCCTGCAACTGCGCGTCGATCCGCGACTCGTCCAGCATCGTTCTCCTCGTTGTCCCAGGTCACCCCAGGTCACAGCCAGGATGCCTCCTAGGCAAGCGATACGCAAGGGGCTTGACTCACAGGCAAGTGATACGCAAGCTGAGACGGAACCAACCGCGAGGAGGACCAATGGCGATCCGAGTACGCCGACGCGCCGAGGCACGCTGGCAGGGCACCGTCCCCACCGGTTCCGGGCACATCCGGACGGCCAGCGGCGCCCTGGACAGCGACTACTCGCTGCGCTCCCGCGAGGCGGACGACGCGGGACCCAGGACCAACCCCGAGGAGCTGATCGGCGCCGGCCTGGCCGGCTGCTTCGCGATGTCGGTCGCGAACCTGCTGGAGGAGAACGACTACACCGGCGTCGAGGTGACCGCCAACGCGATGGTGCAGCTGGAGCAGACCGACGCGGGCTTCCGGGTCACCGAGATCACCTTGTCGGTGACCGGTTCCGCGGCGAACCTGACCGATGACGAGTTCACCCGGCTCGCCGGCCAGGCCAAGCGAACCTGCCCGATCTCGCTGGCGCTGACCGGTACGACGATCACACTGGTCTCGGCGAAGGTGGCGGGCTGATGGGTTCCAGGTATGTCGTCCACACAACGGATGTCGAGCCGGAGGGCGAGACCCGCCCGGTGCTGACCGAGGCCTTCGGCTGCACGTACCTCACCGAGAACGTGCTGTCCGTCGAACCCGGCCTGACCGGGACGCGGTCCTCGGGTTCGGCCGAGGAGTTGCTGTTCGTGTTGCATGGCAAGGGAAGCCTGCTGATCGACGGCGAGGTGCACGAGTTCGGCCCGGAGAGCGGGATCTACATCGCGCCGGGGGAGAGCTACCGGTTGGAGATCACCGAACCCGCCGAGATCGTCAGCGTCCGGGTGACCAACCCGGCCGGCGAGGCGACCGGTGACCGGCGGACGGTGTCGCTGCTGGACGAGCAGGAGATCGGGCACGCCACCGCGGGCCGCGAGTACCGGATCCTGGCCGACCCGGCGACCGGATTCCGTTCGGGCACGCACTTCGTCGGCGACGTCCCGGCCGGGGAACCCGCGCCGGTGCACTACCACCGCTACAACGAGGTCATCTACGTCTTCCAGGGCACCGGAATCCTGCACATCGACGGCGAGCACAACCCGATCCGGCCGGGCTCGTGCATCCACCTCCCGGCCCGGACCCTGCACCAGGTCGAGAACACCGGCGACATCCCGATCCGCGAGGTCGCCGTGTTCGTCCCGGCCGGTTCGCCGGCCGCGGCCTACCTGCCCGACGGAACCAGCGCCTACCCCACCGAACCCGACGACCCCGACGGCGGGGTTTAGCGACCCAGGGCGGCTCGGGCGTTCCAGGTCGACGCGCGGCAGACCGCGGCCTCACCAAGGTGGGTCACCAGGCCGGCGGGATCGTTGGTACCCATGGGAAACGGCCAGTCGCTGCCCAGCAGCAGCCGGTCCTCGCCGAACACGGTCGTGGCGAGATCGACGACCGCCGGGTCGTGCGCGAGGCAGTCGACGTAGAACCGGCGTACCGCAAGGCGAGGCGGCTCGGTGAGCGGCGGAACCCCTGGCCGGTTGGTGTCCACGCCGCGCTGCCAGCGGCCGACGACCGCCGGGAGCAGGCCACCGCAGTGCGCGAGCACGAAACGCAGCCCGGGGAACCGGGCCAGGATGTCGCCGAACACGAGCTCGGCGGCGGCGAGCGCGGTCTCGGCCGGGTTGCCCAGCAGATTGCCCAGGTAGAACTGGTTCAGCCGGGCGTCGGGCGAGGAACCGGGGTGCAGGAACACCAGCCGCGAGTCCTGGTCGAGCACCTCCCACAGCGGGGCGACCCGGCCGTCGGCCAGCGAGAGGGAACCGCCACCGGCGGCGGCCGTGAAACCGGCCCACCGGGTGTCCTCCCGTAGCCGCCGGTATTCGTCGAGGGCGAGATCAGGATGGTTCAGCGGGAGATAGACCAGCGGGGTGAGCCGTTCGTGGGCGTCGGTCACGGCGAGCAGACCGTCATTGACGGCACGAGTCCAGGGGATGCTCTCGTCCCTGCCGAGTTCCTGCCGGTAGAACGGCGGCGGGATGGACACCACGGATTCGTCCAGCCCGGCCGCGTCGAGGTAGGCGATGAGTTTGTCCGGGTGGTAGAGGGCTTCCGGCCCGGTGCGGTCCCAGTCCACCAACGGGGCCAGGTGGGTGTGCATGTCGATCCCCGGCATGCTGCTCCGATCGTGGGAATAGTTTGCGCCCACGCTAGGCGCGTTCCGCTCCGGGCCGCTATCCGCTATGCGCGCGGGAAACACATCGTTCTGCGGATAGCGTTCCCGGTGCCGCGCACCTAGCCTCGATGGTGCACTGTCCTGGGGATCAACTGTCCATTGTGGAGAGACTTTGACCGAGAGCCGTCTTGTTTCCGCCACCTGGCTCACCGACGGGGTCAGCCGGGTCTTCGCGGCGGCCGGGCTGTCCTCGCGTGCGGCGCGAACCGTGGCGGCCGGGCTGGTGGACGCCGATCTGCGCGGAACCTCGTCGCACGGCACGCTGCTGGTCCCCATGTATGTCGAACGTATCCGCAAGGGCTCGGTCAGCACGGCCGAGAACGCCGAAGTGGTGCTGGACGCGGGAGCGGTCGCGGTGCTCGACGCACACCATTGCCTCGGTCAGCTCAGTGGCGACCAGGCGATGACCATAGCGGTGGAAAAGGCTGCGGCATATGGCATCGGCGCGGTGACCGTCCGGCACGCCTTCCATTTCGGCGCGGCTTTCCGATATGTGCGCGCTGCGGCCAATGCGGGCTGCATCGGCGTCGCCGCGGCGAATACCCGGCCGTTGATGCCTGCTCCCGGTGGCGCGGCTCCGGTCGTGGGCAACAACCCGCTCGCCATCGGAGTCCCTGGCAGCCCGCCGATTGTGCTGGACATGGCGCTGTCCGAGGCCTCGCTGGGCAAGATCCGGCTGGCCGACCAGGAAGGCCGGCCGATTCCGGCGACCTGGGCGACCGATAGCGAAGGTAACCAGACCACGGACCCTGCCGAAGCGTTGGCGGGCATGCTCCAACCCACCGGTGGACACAAAGGTTTCGGCCTGGCGCTGATGGTCGACGTGCTGTCCGGCGTGCTTTCGGGCGGCGGTTTCGGTTCACGCGTGCGAGGACTGTACGCGGATACGGCCGTTCCCAATGACTGCGCGCATTTCTTCCTCGCCCTTCGTGTCTCGGCCTTCGGCGATCCTGATGGTTTCGCCGCGCGGCTCAAGGAACTCGCCGCACAGGTCACCGGTCATCCCCGGCCGGACTCGCGATCCCTGTTGCCCGGTCAGCTGGAGGCCGAACGAGTGGAAGCCGCGGGCACTGGTGGCATCGCCGTCGCCACCAGTGTCCTCAATAGACTCCACGAGACCGCTGCCTCGCTCGGCGTGGAGCTGTCATGAAGGCCGTCTTCGACGCTTCCGGCGACGTGCTCGTCGTCACCGGCGGCGCCAACGGTATCGGTGCCGCGCTGGTTCGTGGCTTCGAGGACGCGGGTGGGACCGCTGTCGTCCTGGATATCGCCGATTCTCCCAACTGCTACCAGGTGGATGTTTCGGATCGCGATGCCGTGCACATCGCGATCAACGACATCATCGAACGGCACGGACGCATCGACGCCCTCGTCGCCGGAGCCGCCATCCAGCCACGCACCACGGTCGTCGACATGGATCCGGCCGAATGGCGGCGCACGATCGGGGTCAACCTCGACGGCGTTGTCTGGTGCTGCCAAGCCGTTCTGCCGCACATGATCGCCCGCCGGTCCGGGGTGATCCTGATGTTCGCCTCCGGCCTGGCACACGTCGGCCGGGCTGAGGCATCCGCTTACGCGGCAAGCAAAGGGGCACTCATCCCGTTCGCCAAGTCGCTCGCCGCCGAGGTCGCACCACATCGGATCCGCGTGAACACCGTGTTCCCCGGCGTCATCGACACCCCGCAGTTCCAGGCCGCCAACCCAGGCGGCGAACGCGAGCACTGGGCCGAGACTACGGGGATCGGCGTGCCCGAGGACGTCGTGGGACCGTTGCTGTTCCTGCTTTCCGATGCCGCCACGATGACCGGCTCTACGCTCACCCGCGACCGTGCCTACCCGAAGGAGTGAGATGACCGAGCTGCCCGTCGCGATCGTCGGTGCGGGCCCGATCGGGCTGATCACCGCCCTCGGCCTCGTCCATTACGGCGTGCCGGTGGCGCTCTTCGAGCAGGGCGACCGGCTTTCCAACGACACCAAGGCCGGCACGGTCCTCACCCGTACTTTGGAGGTCCTGCACCGCTATGGCGCGATCGACGAGGTGCTCAACGCCTCGCTGCGGATCGACGAGATCGGCGAACTCGACCGCGCCACGAACACGCCCACGCTCAGCGTGCGCACCGGCGAGCTGGTCGAGGACACGCGCTTTCCCTTCGTCATCAACATTCCGCAGCACGAGTTCGAGCCGGTGATCCGGGATGTCCTGGAGCGCAAGGCTCCCGGCGTGCTGCACATGGGCCATCGGCTGACCGGGTTCACCCAGACCGGCGACGACGTCGAACTGCGGTTCGGCGATCGCACCATGAAAGCCCGCTACCTGCTGGCCTGCGACGGCGGCCGGTCGCAGGTGCGGGAGAGCCTGGGCATCACTGTTCAGGGGCACACCCTGGAGGAGCGGTACATGCTGGTCGATCTCAAGGTCGACCTGGACATGGCCAATCCCAGGGACTATCCGTACCTCGCGTACTTCGGCGACCCGGACGAGTGGATGATCCTGGTCCGGCAGCCGCATTGCTGGCGGTTCCTGTACCCGCTGGGGCCCGGGCGGCCCGAGCCGTCCCGGGCGGAACTGGCCGACAAGGCGCAACGGTTCATTGGCACGGTGAGTGGCCTGGAAGTCATCGGCTCGAACGTTTACACCGTGCACCACCGGGTCGCCGATCGTTGGCACGACGGCCGGGTCTTCCTGATGGGCGACGCGGCACACCTGATCACACCGATGTGGGCGCTGGGCCTGAACACCGGCGTGCTGGACGCTTCCAACCTGCCGTGGCGCCTCGCTTGGGTGTATCGCGGCTGGGCCGACCCGTCGCTGCTCAGCGGGTACGAACAGGAGCAGGCCCCGGTGGCGGTCAAGGGATCGGGGCAGATGGCCGAGGCCGCCCGCGCGTACATGGGCCACCGCGGCGGCGCGGTCGAGGCGATGACCGAAGGCAACTGGGGCAACGCTTTCACGCGTTCCCTGCTCGGCGTGCGGCTCGATGTCGACGGAACCGGGGACTGGTCGATGATCCAGACCGGCGACCACCCCGCCCCGGTCGAGCCCGGCGACCGCGCCCCCGACCTGCCGTTGTTCAGTGCGCAGGGCCGGGTTCACCTGCACGACCTCGTCTCGCATGCGTTCGTCGCCCTCTACTTCACCGACACACGCAGACGTCCGCGGATCCCCGCGCAGAATTCGGCCGCGCTGCGCCGGTTCATCGTCAGCCGGTGGGACGCACCACACGACTCCGGGCTGCGCGACCGAGCGCTGTTCGATCCGGGTGAACGAGTGCGGAACCGGTTCGGTGTCAAGGAGAACACCCTGGTGCTGATGCGGCCGGACGCGCACATCGCCGCTATCGTCCCGTATGACCCCACGTCCACCGCCGACACGGCAGCGGACCTGTACGAAGGCATCACCGGCCGCCCTGTCCCACCGGAGGTTTCCCGTGAAAGGTGACGTCGTGACCTCGCCGGCCGGCGAGCGGATCGTCCTCGTCGACATCGGACTCGTCGAGCTGTACGACGATCCACTGGTCCGGGTCTGGGACGTCTCGCTGCAACCGGGCGAAACCCA
>CBIMJO010000225.1:0-9895 GCA_966244135.1 uncultured Actinocrispum sp.
GGTGGAGGGGCCCGGGTTCCATCCGTTCCTGTCGGGCCGGGAGAACCTGCTCCGGTGCGCGGCGTCCGAGCCGTTGCTCGCGTCCAAGGAGATCCCCGCCGCCGTCGACCAGGCTCTGGACCGTGTGGGCCTGTCCGCCGCTGCTGGTCGCCGGTATCGCGGCTACTCGCTCGGCATGAAGCAGCGCATGGGCCTGGCCGCGGCTCTGTTGGTGCCACGGAAGTTCGTTGTCCTGGACGAGCCGACGAACGGGCTCGACCCGGCGGGCACGCGCGAGGTCCGCGCGGTCATCGCCGACCTGCACGCCGCCGGCACGACCGTGCTGGTGTCGTCGCACCTGCTGTCCGAAGTGGAGGCCACCTGCACGCATGTGGCCGTGCTGCACCAGGGAACCGTTGTCGCCCAAGGTGAGCTGAAGGACCTGCTGGAGGCCGGGAACGCGGGCCTGCTGGTGTCCACGCCCTCGGTCGAGGCGGCCGTGGAGGCGTTGCGGGACAACCGGATCCCCGCGCGGGCGATGCCGGACGGGCTGCTCGTGGACCTGTCCGCGACGACCGCGCCCGAGGTCGTCGCGACCCTGGTGCGCGCGGATGTGCCTGTATATGAGGTACATCGGCAGCGCACCGGCCTGGAAGACCTGTTCGCGCAGCTGACGGAGGCGTCATGACTTTCGTTGTGGCCAAGGCGCCGGTGTCCCGGTTGCTGCGCTCGGAGATCCGGTGGATCTTCCGGCGCCCCCGGACGCTGATCCTGTTGGGCCTGCTGGCCTTGTACCCCATCGCTTTCGGCATCGGCACCCAGGTGGTCGACTCGCCGGTGCGGGCCGGTGGCGGGAACGGCGGCGACCAGTCGATCATCGCCGCGATCGCCGGGAACGGGCTGATCCTGCCGACGATCGTGCTGTCCACGACCATGGTCTTCTTCCTGCCGTTGGGAACCACGATCGCCGCCGCGGACGCATTGGCCGGCGAGGCATCGCACGGGACCTTGCGCGGACTGTTGCTGGCTCCGGTGAGCCGCACGAGGTTGTTGGCCATCAAGGCTTTCGGCGTTGCCGTGGTATCCGCCGCGGCGACCATCATGACCTCCGCCATCGCGGTCATCACCGGGCTGATCATCGCCGGGCCGGACGGCCTGGTCACCATCTCCGGGTCGACGTTGTCGCTGGGCGACGGGCTCGGACGGGTGCTGCTGGGCACCGGCTGGGTGATCGTGCAGATGTGGGCCGTGGGCGCGATCGCCCTCGCGGTCTCGTCGGCGACCGAACACCCCCTGATCGTGATGGCGTCGGTGATCGGCGGCCTGTTCGTGTTCGGCCTGCTCAGCAACATCCCGGTGCTGGACTGGCTGAAACCGTTCCTGATCACCGAGAGCTGGGACTCCATCGTGGACATCCTGCGCGACCCGATGCCGTGGGACGGCCTGGTCACCGGGTTGCTGCGCGCGGTCTGCTACATCTCGATCGGCTACTCGCTGGCGCTAGCCCGCATGGTCACCAAGGACGGCTAGCCCGTCGGGATCCAGCCGCAGGCGGACTTTCTGGCCCGGTTCGGGGGCGGTGGCCATGGTCGCGACCGCGTCCACCTCCCGGCGTTCGATCTTGACGAGCAGGCGGACGTGGTCGCGGCGGTGCACCTTGCCGCTCACCTCTCCTTCGAGCCCGCCCTCCGGATCGGCGACGAGAGCGTTGGGGCGCAAGCCGATCCGCGCCGGGCCGTCCGGCGCCCACGGCAGTTCGACACGGCCGAGATCGAACTCGGCGATGTGGTCGGTGATCATGGCGTCCTCGATCAGCTCGCAGCCCAGGAACCTCGCGGTCTGCTCGTCCGCGGGGCTGCGCCAGACCTGTTCCGCGGTCCCGGTCTGCACGATCCGGCCGGTGCGCATGAGGGCGACCCGGTCGGCGAGCGTGAAGGCCTCGTCGTGGTCGTGGGTGACCACGAGGGCCGAGGTCCCGGCTTTGCGCAGGAGTCTCGCGAGGTCCAGGGCGAGCTGCTCTCTCAGCGCACGATCCAACGCCGACAAGGGCTCATCGAGCAGGAGCAGTCTCGGCTTGGGCGCGAGGGCTCTCGCCAGGGCGACTCGTTGCTGTTCACCGCCGGAGAGGTCCGTGACCCGGCGTTTCTGATAGCCGCTCAGGCCCACGAGGTCGAGGAGTTCGTCGACGCGAGGCCGGGTCGGCCTGATCTTGTGCATCCTCAGGCCGAAGGCCACGTTCCCGGCGACGTCCCGGTGCGGGAACAGTTGGCCGTCCTGGAAGACCAGGCCGATCCCGCGTTTGTGCACGGGCATCTTGGTGAGGTCCTCGTCGCCCCAGCGGATGTCGCCCCTGGCTTCGGGTTCGAGGCCCGCCACCGACCGCAGCAGCGTCGACTTCCCGCAGCCCGACGGACCCAGCAGGGCCACGACTTCGCCGTTGCCGATTTTCAATGACGCGTTGTCCACAGCTGTCATCTGTCCGAATCGAACTGTCAGTCCCCGGATGGTGAGGGTCATCAGAACTCCCCCACGCTGGTCTGGAAGCGTTCGATCAGCACCACGACGGCGATCGTGACCACCATCAGCAACGTGCACGCGGCATATGCCATCTGGTTGTTCAGCTCCCCCGGTCGTGAAATCAGCGCACCGATCGCCACCGGCAGCGTCGGAGCGTCCGGCCGCGCGAGGAAGCTGGTCGCGCCGAACTCGCCCAGCGCGACGACGTACCCGAACGCGGCCGCGGTCACGAAAGCCCGACCCGCCAACGGGACGTCGACCTCCGCCCAGACTCGGATCGGGCTCGCACCCAATGTTCCCGCGGCCTGACGGAGACGGTCGTCCACCGAACGCAAAACAGGTAACAGAATTCGGATGACCAACGGTGTCACCACGATCGCCTGCGCCAACGGGACCAGCAGCGGCGAAGTTCTGAGGTCGCCGGGAAGCGCGTCGAGGGTGACCAGGTAGCCGAAGCCGACGGTCACCGCGGACACGCCGAGCGGGAGCATCATCGCGACGTCCAACACCTCGACCGTCCGTCTGAGCCGGGTCAACGCGATCGACGACAACACACCGAGCACAAGCGCGAGCAGAGTGGCATCGGTGGCGGTCCGGAGCGAGTTCATCGCAGCGTCCACACCGGACACTTCCAGGATGGTCCCGCTGCTCTCCAACGCCTGGAACCCGGCCCAGCTCGCCTGACCGACCAGGCTGACGATGGGCGTGAGCAGCAGCGCGATCACGCCGTACGCGAGCGCGACCACCACCCATTCCCCCGCCTCGGGCCGGCGCGGTTCGGGCCGGCGCCGCTTGACCGCCTGCTCACGCCGTCGCCGGAGGACCGCGCCGATGATCAGCGCCGCGATCACGGCCGCGAGCTGGAGCAACGAGAGCGCAGCCGCTCCGGGCAGGTCGAACAGCTGAACCGTGCGGAGGTAGATCTCGGTTTCCAGCGTGCGGAACTCCGCTGCCCCCAGAATCAGCACCACGCCGAAACTGGTGGAGCAGAACAAAAAGACGACCGCCGCAGCCGACCCGATCGCGGATGCGAGCGCTGGCAACGTCACCGATGTGAACGCCCGCAACCTCGTCGCGCCGAGGGCTCGGGCGGCGTCTTCGGCTCGCCGGTCGAGTCCGGCCCACATCCCGCCGACGGTCCGCGCGAACACCGCGACGTTGAAGAACGCGTTGGCCAGCACGATCGCGAACACTCCGCCGTCCGGGATCAGCGACCGGAAGGCAAGTCCCACAACGACTGTCGGCAACACGAACGGCACGAGCACGATCGCCCGGATGACCGCCATGCCCGGGAGTTTGATGCGCGCCAACAGGTACGCCAACGGCATCCCGGCCAGCAGAGCGACCACGGTGGCCGCCGCGGCCTGCCCGACGGTGAACCCGACCAGCTTCCACGTGTCCGCGCTGAACAGCGTGCCCAGGACGTTGCCGCGCAGGCCGAGGCCGATGATCGCGACCACCGGCCAGGCGAAGAACAGGGTGAGGAATCCCAGTGGCAGCAACGCCACCAGGACGACGCCTACCCTTGGACGAGCGAGCGCCACGTGCCGACCCAGCTCTCCCGGTTGCGCTGCACGTCCTCGGCAGGCAGCGATTCGGGATTCTGCGGCAGCGGCGCGGCCTTCTGCCACGCGTCCGGCAGCGCGACGCCCTCACGCGCCGGGTACACGTACATCTGGTCGGCCACCTCGGCCTGGAACTGCTGCGAGATCAGCCAGTCCAGCACCTTCTTGGCCTGGTCGGCGTGTTTGGCGCCGGTCAGCACGCCCGCGTACTCGACCTGCCGGTAGCAGGTGTCCAGCAACGCCTTGGTGTCCGGCGACGCGGCCGGTGAGGACGCGTAGGACACGACGATCGGCTTGGTTCCCTTGCCGGCACCGGAGAAGTCGCTGTTGTAGGCCTCCTCCCAGCCGCTGGCCACCTTGACGCCGTTGGCCTTGAGCTTGGCCCAGTAGCCGGTCCAGCCGTTCTCGCCGAAGTGCTTGATCGTGCCGAGCAGGAACGCCAGGCCGGGGGACGAGGTCGCCGGGCTCTCCACGACGAACATGTCCTTGTACTTGGGGTCGGCCAGGTCCTCGAAGGTCTTGGGCTCCGGCACGCCTTTCAGCCCGGGGGTGTGCACGTTCACGCAGACGTCGCCGACGTCGACCGCGGTCATCCGGTTGCTGTCGTCGACCTTGTAGCGCTGCGGGCCCTTGGTGGCGTCCGGGCTCGCATAAGGCTGGAAGACGCCTTCCTGCAGCGCACGGGACGCGAACGTCGAGTCGACGCCGAAGGCCAGGTCACCGATGGGGTTGGCCTTGGTGAGCACGAGCTGGTTGGTCAACGCGCCCGCGTCACCGGTCTTGCGGACCTCGATCTTGATGCCCGAGGTCTTCTGGAACTCGTCGAGCAGCTCCTTGCGCACGACGAACGAGTCGTGCGTCACGAGGGTCACACTGTTGTCCTGGGGCGCGCTTCCCGTGGACAAAGAACACCCCGCGGCCATGACCAGCACAAACGCCGCCGCCCCTACGCGCTTCACATCGTCCTCCCGTCCCTGCGCCGGCATGACCCGGATCAGGTTCGTACGGTCGAAGGCTCCGTTCGCCTTCCTCTCAGCCCGGCATCACCGGACTCCCGTGGCAGAACCGTGAGCATAGGCGCACCATGGACCAATGGCCGAACTGCTCACCGATGACCAGGTCCAGGAGGCCCTCACCCGGCTGACCGAGTGGAGCCAGGACGAGAAGACGCTTGTACGGAAGGTGAGGCTGCCGAGCTTCATGCAGGCCATCCAGGTCGTGAACCGGGTGGCCGAGATCGCCGAGAACGACGACCACCACCCGGACATCGACATCCGCTGGCGCACCCTGGTGTTCCACTTGAGCACGCATTCGGCCGGCGGCCTGACCGCGAAGGACGTCGCGCTCGCGACCGAAATCGATTCGGTCATCGAGCTGATGGTATAGGAAACGGTGCTCCGTCCGCGCGTACGGAGCACCGTTCCGGGCTAGCGGTTAATAGTAGGTTCGGCGGCCGATCGGGCGGCCAACGGCGCCGAGAATCGTCAGAACAACGCCGACGACCAGTAGAATCCCGCCGATGGTGGTCAGAATCGAGATTCCTGCCACTAAACCAATGATCAGCAGGATCGCACCGAGAATAATCATGACACCTCCATGGGTCCTGCGTTATGGATTCCCGGTGCGAGGAGGTCGAAACACGGCCATTCGGCGTAATCGCTACTTGGACTCCCACAGGCCCAGGATGTTGCCCTCCGGGTCGGCGAAGTAGGCGGAGAAGCCCAGGTCACCGACGGGCTCACGGGTCGTGATCGTCTTGCCACCGGCCTTCTCGACCGACGCCAGCGCCTCGTCCACGCTGTCCACACCAATGGTGATGACCGGCTGCTTCACGGCGCCGACACCCCGATCCAGCAGACCGCCGTTGATGAAACCGGGAACGGTCGGACCGGTCTGCTCCGTCGTCGGTCCGGTGACCGCGACGTTGTAGCCCACGTTCGGAACCTCCATGACCTGCCACCCGAACGCCTGCGAGTAGAACTCACGAGCACGGCTGTCGTTGTCCACCGGAATCTCGAAATGCACGACGCGGCCACTCATGGCATTGCCTTTCAGTTTTGGGGGTCTAGCTTCAGCGCCATGAACGCTATCCACGCCTGACTGAGGTTCTGACTAGTTCGCCCTTATCGTCGTCACATGACCGCTCTGCCCGGCTGGCCCCGTCCACCCCACGATGGAGGCTGGCTCGCCGACGATCTCGACACCCTCCCCGAGGCGCCGCCGCACACCGAACTCTTCGACGGAGCACTTGTCTTCATGGAGCCGCAGAAGGTCTGGCACGCGCGCTGTCACCGCCTTCACCAAGGTGCTCACCGCGCAGGCACCCAGCGGCTTCGAGGTCGATCGCGAGGTCACCATCCGGCTGGATGACCGCAACCGGCCCGAACCGGACGCCACGACCCGGGCCTACATCGCCACAGGGATCCACCGCGACACCCTGACGGTCCGCGTGCCGTTCGAGGTCACGGTCGACCTGGAGTCGCTCGTCCGGCTCTGAGTTGGCGCTCAGCCTTGGCGAGCCTCCCACAGGCCCATCAGGTTGCCTTCGGTGTCATTGAAGTACGCGGAGTAGCCGAAGTCGCCGACGGAGGTGCGGCCGCTGACGGTCTTGCCGCCGAGGGACTCGATCTTGGTGAGGGCGTCCTCGATGTTCTCGACGTCGATGACGAGCGACGGACCGGTGAGGGTGCCGCGGCCGGTCAGGCCGCCGTTGATGTAGCCGGGTTCGGTCGGCCCGGTCTCCTGGCTGGTCGGACCCACGGTGGCCAGGGTGTACTCGCCGTCCGGCATGGTCATCATGTCCCAGCCGAAGGCCTCCCGGTAGAAGCCACGGGCCCGGTCCCCGTCGTCGAACGGGATCTCGAAGTGCACGACACGGCCGCTCATAGCCGCTCCGCCTCTCAGCTCGGTCCCCCTGACCCGCCCGAGGCTAGTCCGGCGTCCGGGCGCCGGAAAGCACCCCGATCGGAGGTTGTTGTTTGTCCGGTTCGCCCGTTAGGTGGGGAGAGGATCTCACGGTGGGTGAAGGGGATGCTCGATGCGCAGACGTGACGTATTGGTGGGCGCGGCCGCCCTGGCGGCGATCGGCCTGAACCCGGTGGCGGCCTCGGCGGCGACCCGGCCACGCCCGGGCGCGGTGCAGGGCCCGGCGCTGAACTTCAGCGACTACCCGGTGGTGGCCCGCGTGCGGGCACAACGGGCGCTGGAGCACCTGCGCGTGCTCAGCGACCAGATCGGGCCGAGGATCGCTGGCACGCAAGGAGAGTTGCGCGCCAAGGACTACATCGCCGGGGTGCTGCGCGGCCTGCGATACCAGGTCACGGTGCAGCCGTTCGCGATCGCGGACAAGTTCCTCGGCACGGTGCAGGTGGGCAGGACACCTGGCAGACCGGCTCGTCGCCGCAGGGGCTGCAGGACGTCACCCGCGAGGCTCTCGTGGTCGACGTCGGCGACGGCAGCACGTTACCGGCCGACCTGACCGGCCAGATCGTTCTGATCGCCGCGGTGCAGAACAACGCGGACGCGTATCTCCTTGCCGCCCAACGAGGTGCGGTCGCGGTGCTGCTCGGCCGGATCGGCCCGGACCCGGCCCGCAGGCTGGGCGCGTTCTCCCCCACCCTCACCACGCCGGTGTCCGTCCCAGTGCTCGGTCTCGCCCAAGTCCAGGTGGAACGGTTGCGTCAACGCCTTGCCACCGGCCCGGTTCTCGTGCGCGCTTCGGCCGTCCAGCACAAGAACCTGATGTCCCACAACGTGATCGCCGAACACCCAGGCCGGGACAACGGCGTCGTGATGGTGAGCGCCCACTACGACAGCGTCCCCGGTTCGCCGGGCGCGAACGATGACGGCAGCGGAACCGTGCTGTGCCTGGAACTCGCCCGCGTCCTACGCCACCTGCCGACCACCAAAACCGTGCGGTTCGCGCTCTGGGGCGCCGAGGAGTACGGCCTGCTCGGCTCGCGCCACTACGTCAGCCAGCTCACTGACGCGGACGCACAGCGCATCGAGGGGTGTTTCCAGAACGACATGGTCGCCACGAGCTACGACCCCGCGACGGTGTACTGGCTACTTTCCGTCGACGGCACCGACAACGCCACAACGCAGGCCGTTGCCGCTGCTGCCAAACGCCTCGGCTACGACCCCAGCGTGCGCGGCCCGGTCGCCCGCGGCTCCAGCGACCACGTGCCGTTCTTCGAGCGCGGCATCGCGGCCGGAAACTTCAGCTGGCGCGGCGAAGCCGGCCCCGCCGTCCTCGAACCGACCTACCACACCCCTGAGGACACCATCGCCGGCAACGTCAGCTCCGAACGGCTCCAGGTGTCCCTGGAACTGATCGGAGCCGCTGCCTATGACCTGCTCAGGCGGTGATGGTCAGACGTTGAACCGGAACTCCACGACGTCCCCGTCGGCCATGACGTAGTCCTTGCCTTCCATCCGGACCTTGCCGGCGGCCTTGGCGGCGGCCATCGACCCGGCGTCGACGAGGTCGGCGTAGGAGACGACCTCGGCCTTGATGAAGCCGCGTTCGAAGTCGGTGTGGATCACGCCGGCGGCCTGCGGGGCGGTCGCGCCCTGCTTGATCGTCCAGGCGCGGGACTCCTTGGGGCCGGCGGTGAGGTAGGTCTGCAGGCCCAGGGTGTGGAAACCGGCGCGGGCCAGGGAGTGCAGGCCGGGCTCGTCCTGGCCGATGGACTCCAGCAGCTCGATGCGGGACTCCTCGTCCAGCTCCAGCAGCTCGGCCTCGACCTTGGCGTCCAGGAACACGGCGTCCGCGGGGGCGACCAGCTTGGTCAGCTCGGCGCGGCGGTCGGCGTCGGCGAGGACGGTCTCGTCGGCGTTGAAGACGTAGAGGAAGGGCTTAAGGGTCAACAGGCTCAGCTCACGCAACAGCTCGGCGTCGACCTCCTTGCCCGCGGAGAACAGGGTGCGGCCCTCGTTGAGCACCTGCTGCGCCTTCTGCGCGGCCTCCAGCGCGGGGCGCGCCTCCTTCTTGGTGCGCGCCTCCTTTTCCAGGCGCGGCAAAGCCTTCTCGACGGTCTGCAGGTCGGCGAGGATCAGCTCGGTGTTGATCGTCTCAATGTCGTCGGACGGGTCGACCTTGCCGTCGACGTGGATCACGTCGGGGTCGTCGAAGACCCGGATGACCTGGCAGATCGCGTTGGCCTCGCGGATGTTGGCGAGGAACTTGTTGCCCAGCCCGGCGCCCTCGGACGCGCCCTTCACGATGCCCGCGATGTCCACGAAGGACACCACCGCGGGCACGGTCCGCTCGGAGGTGAACATCTCGGCGAGCTTGTCCAGGCGCGGATCCGGCAGCGGCACCACACCGACGTTCGGCTCGATGGTCGCGAACGGGTAGTTCGCCGCCAGCACATCGTTGTTGGTCAGCGCGTTGAACAGCGTCGACTTGCCGACATTCGGCAGGCCGACGATACCGAGGGTGAGACTCACACCAACGAGTCTATGTGCCGCCCTCACCTCGCCTGCGCCCCGGGCGCCGGCCACCGGCCGCCGCGTCCGATTTCCGCCAGTCGTGCGATGCGGGCGGACGTAGCGTGAGGGCATGTTCGTCGATGCCGAACGCGGATACCGCGCCGTCGCCTCCCGTGATCCGAGGTTCGACGGCCAGTTCATCCTGGCGGTCCGCACGACCGGGATCTACTGCCGCCCATCCTGCCCGGCGACCACCCCGAAGCGCCGCAACGTCGAGTTCTACCCGACCGCGGCCGCCGCTCAGTCCGCTGGTTACCGAGCGTGCCGACGTTGCCTGCCCGACGCGGTGCCCGGGTGGTGTCAGGCGATTCTCGACCGCGCGCTGGCCAAGTCTCCCGACG
>CBIMJO010000226.1:0-9893 GCA_966244135.1 uncultured Actinocrispum sp.
GCGGCCCCACTTGACAGATGTGGTCGGCTTCGCCCAGGCCATACGGGAGGGAGAGAACGCGAAGGACGCGTCTGTTGCGCTTGCGCGCGGGACTCTGACACTTCGTTGATTCGATGAAGAGGAGGCGTTGTGATGTTGGATGGGGTTATTGTTGCTACTGCCTTGCCTTATGTTGAGGATTCTGGGGCTGCGGCTGGGCTTCGGGTGGACTATGACCGGTATGCCGAGCACTGTCGGTGGCTTGTTGATTCTGGGTGTCGGGGGGTTGGGCCTAATGGGTCGTTGGGGGAGTACTCGTCGTTGAGTGATGAGGAGCGGCGGCGGGTGGCGAGGACGGCTGTGGAGGCTGTGGGTGGTGGTGGCGGTAGTAGTAGTGGTGGTGGGGCGGGGGTTGTTGTGGTTGGGGTTCATGGGGTTGGGAGTCATCAGGCTCGGTATTGGGCCGAGTGTGCTGCTGAGGATGGGGCGGATGGGGTGTTGTGCCTGCCTCCTACCCTGTATCGGGCCAATCGGGGGGAGGTTGTGGCGCACTTCGAGGCGGTTGCTTCGGTGGGGCTGCCGGTGATGGTTTACAACAATCCCTTTGATACCAAGGTCGATCTTACGCCTGAGGTGCTGGCTGAGGTGGCGCAGATCGACAATGTCGTTGCGGTGAAGGAGTTCTCTGGGGATGTTCGGCGGGTGACGGAGATTCGGGAGGTGGCTCCTTCCCTCACTGTGGTGGCCGGTGCGGATGACGTTCTCCTCGAGTCCGTGCTGATGGGGGCTACGGGGTGGTTTGCTGGGTTTCCCAATGTTTTTCCGGAGGCGTCGGTTCGGTTGTTCGAGTTGGCGATGGCGGGGAAGGTGGGGGAGGCTCGAATGCTGTATGAGGCGGTTGTGGGGGCGTTTCGGTGGGATTCGCGGACGGAGTTCGTGCAGGCGATCAAGTTCGGGATGGACTTTGTGGGAAGGTATGGGGGGCCTTGCAGGCCGCCGAGGGGGGCGTTGTCGGCGGAGCAGGTTCAGCAGTTGACTCTGGACATGGAGCGGGCTGTGGGTGGTGTTCAGTGAGGGCCAGGCGTTATTTCACGGCGGTCGACTCGCACACGGAGGGGATGCCTACCCGCGTTGTGACGGGTGGGGTTGGAGTTGTGCCGGGTGCGACGATGGCGGCGAAGCGGTTGCATTTCATGGCGCACATGGATGATGTGCGGAAGCTGTTGATGAACGAGCCGCGGGGGCATGCGGCGATGAGTGGGGCGATTCTGCAACCGTCCACACGGGACGATGCCGACACCGGCGTCATCTACATCGAGGTTTCTGGGTGTCTGCCGATGTGTGGGCATGGGACTATTGGGGTGGCGACCGTTCTTGTGGAGACGGGGATGGTCGAGGTTGTGGAGCCGGTGACGACGGTGCGGCTGGATACGCCGGCGGGGTTGGTGACGGCCGAGGTCGCGGTGGTGGATGGGCATGCGGAGGCGGTGACCATTCGCAATGTGCCGTCGTTCACGCTGGAGCTGGACGCGGTGGTGGATGTTCCTGGGGTGGGGGAGGTTCGGTACGACATGGCTTATGGTGGGAACTTCTATGCGATCCTGCCGATCGGGGATCTGAAGATTCCCTTTGACCGTGCCGAGAAGGACCGGATGCTCGGAACCGGGCTGGCGATCATGGACGCCATCAACGAACAGAACCGGCCGGTGCATCCGGAGAACCCGGAGATCGGTGGGTGCAAGCACGTTCAGCTCGTGGCGGATGGGCAGGATGGCAGCGATGCGCGCAACGCCATGGTGATTCATCCCGGGTGGTTCGACCGGTCTCCCTGTGGGACCGGGACTTCGGCCAGGATGGCTCAGCTTCACTCGCGTGGGGAGCTGCCGCTGAACACCGACTTCGTGAACGAGTCGCTGCTGGGCACGAGGTTTGTCGGGCGGCTGATCGAGGAGACGGAGGTGGGTGGGCTGAATGCGGTTGTGCCAACGGTGAGTGGGCGTGCGTGGATCACTGGTATGGCGCAGTATCTGCTCGACCCCACCGATCCGTTCCCGGCGGGGTTCGAGCTATAGCGTGAAACCGTAAGGCAGTTCGAGGCGGTGCTGGGCCAGCAGCTCGGTGTCGGACAGGATCTTCTCGGTCGGGCCGTCGGCGACGATGACGCCGCCGTCGAGCAGGATGCTGCGCGGGCACAGCTGGAGCGCGTAGGGCAGGTCGTGCGTGACCATCAGCATGGTCCGGTCCAGTCCCAGCAGCAGCTCGGCCAGTTCGCGGCGGGCGATCGGTTCGAGGTTGGCCGAGGGTTCGTCCAGGACAAGGATTTCCGGTTCGCAGGCCAGAACCGTGGCCACCGCGACCCGGCGGCGTTGACCGAACGACAGGTGCAACGGCGAGCGTGCGCGGAAATCTGCCATCCCGACGGCGGAAAGCGCCGATGTGACGGCGGTTTCCAGGTCGGGGCCGGTGACGCCGAAGTTCGCGGGCCCGAAAGCCACGTCCTCGGCGACCGTGGGCATGAACAGCTGGTCGTCGGGGTCCTGGAAAACGACGCCGACGCGGCGGCGGATCTCCTTGAGGTTCGCCTTGGACACCGGCAGTCCCGCCACCGAGATGGTCCCGGAACCGCCCTGGAGCACGCCGTTGAGGTGCATGACGAGCGTGGTCTTGCCCGCGCCGTTGGGGCCGAGCAGGGCCACGCGCTCGCCCGGGTCGATGCGCAGGTCGACGCCGAACAGGGCCTGAGTGCCGTCTGGATAGGCGTATGCCAGCCGTTCGACGTGTAAGGCAGGTGTCATGTCCACAGCGCCACCGTAAGCGTCAGGGCGGATACCAGCGCGGGCAGGAGGCCCAGGATCCACAGTGGTACGGCGGCGGGCCGGGCCGCTGACGGCATGACCCCGGTCCACCCTCGCGACACCATGGCGACGTGCACGCGCTCGCCGCGTTCGTAGGCCCGCACGAACAAAGTCCCGACCGCCCGTGCGGTAGCGCCCACCTGCCACAGGAAACGGGGATCGTGGCCGCGGGAAATGCGCGCGATCCGCATCCGGCGGGCCTCCCCGGCGATCACCTCGACGTACCGCATCATCAGCGTGGCAATGGTGATCACCAGGCTCGGCACCCGCAACCGTTGCAGCCCAACCAGAAGGTCACGCTGAGTGGTCGTCCCGGCCAGCGTCAGCGACACCAGCACCCCGAGCGTGCCCTTGACCAGGATGTTCCACCCAGCCAACGAACCCGCGACGGACACCGACAGCCCGAGGAACTCCGTGCGCTCGCCACCGCCCACGAAAGGCAGCAGCAGAGCCAGGATCACGAACGGCGCCTCGATCAACGCCCGCGCGGCGAACCACCGCAACGGAATGCGCGCAACCATCCAGACGGCCACCAGCACGAGCAGGTATCCGCCGAATGCCCAGTATTCCGTGCGCGGAGTGGCCACAACACAAAGCACCATGGCCAGCGCCGACACGATCTTCACCTGCGGCGCCAGGCGGTGCACCGGTGACGCACCTGCCCGGTAGAGCAGGTGCACGTGTCCCGCGCCCATCAGGACCTCGTCGGGTTTCGTTTACGCAGCAACCAGAACAAGCCACCGGCCACGGCCAGCGTGGCGATCACGCCTATCACCCCGGCGACTCCGGTCAGGCCGTCGTTCCCGCTGACCGCGTAGTCGGCCAGCGGCCCGGATTTCAGCGCGTGGTCCTGGGCGTTCTGCGCGATGCAGGTTCCGGTCAGCTCGTCGTTCGGGCCGACCGTGCAGCCCTGCTGGGTCGTGGCGTCCAGGCCGTCCGGGCTGGACGAGGCGAAGTAGGACACGCCGCCGGCCAGGATCAGGGCCACCAAGGCGAAACCGACGAAGAACAGGGTCCGGTTCCTCACAGCGCGGCCTCCTTGAGCACGAGCGGGCGCTGCGTGCCCCGCAGCAGGTAGACCAGGTCGGGCCGGATCGAGGCGACCGCGGTCACGGTCAGCGCGGTGATCATGCCCTCACCGATCCCGATCAGGCAGTGCACACCGACGATCGTGGCGGTGACGCCGCCCAGGGCGAACGCAGGGTCGCCACCGAGGGCGAACTCCAGGACGAACCCCAGCGACGCGATGACCGTGTTCACGAAGGCCGCCGCGAAAGCGGTGAACGCGAGCCCGAACTTGGTGCGGGCGGCCAGTTTCTTCAACGCCAGCGCGACCAGGAACCCGGCGGCGGTACCGATCAGCGCCATGTTCGTGATGTTCGCGCCCAACGCGGACAGGCCGCCGTCGGCGAACAACAACGACTGCAGGACAAGGACGATCGTCACGCACAGGGCACCGGTGAACGGCCCCACCAGGATGGCCGCCAGCGCGCCGCCCAGCAGGTGCCCGCTCACCCCGGCCAGCACCGGGAAGTTCAGCATCTGCACGGCGAAGATGAAGGCCGCCACCAGGCCGGCCATCGGCGCCGTGCGGTCGTCGAGGTCGCGTCGCGCGCCGACGGTCGCCACGGCCAATCCGACGATGGCCACCGCGCCGAACAGGATCGATGTCGGGACGTTGAGCAGGCCGTCGCTCATGTGCATCGCCACCGGGGTGGACATGCCCGCCTCCTTGGAACGGTCGATTCACCCTAATCGCCAGTCAGCGGTTGTCACCAGTGTCTGGCAATAGTGCATTCGTCGCCCAACGCTCGGTGGCCTGGACGAAACTATGTGTAAACGTTTACAGTCAGGAATCCGCCGCCAGGTACCTGCACCCACCAACGACGACCTGGAGGTAGGGATGGATCGCCGGCAGCTGCTGAGGACCGGAGCGGTGGTGGCGGCCACGGCCGCGGTGTCCCCCGCGCTCATCCGCGACGCGTTCGCGGCCACGCCCGTCCAGCTCACCGCCGCGATACCCGTGCTGCCCTGGCCCGAGGCCAACGACATCGTGGCGGCCACCAAGCTCCCGATTTTTCCCGCTGTGAATTTTCTCGCGACCGACCCGCAGTTCGGCGCAAAAGGCGACAACAAGACCGACAACACGGCGGCCTTCGCCAAGGCCATCGCGGCGGCGAACGACGCGGGCGGCGGGCACGTCATCGTCCCCAAGGGGAACTATGTCACCGGGGCGATTCACCTGAAGACCAACGTGGACTTCCACCTGGAATCCGGGGCGGTGCTCAAGTTCAGCGGGGACTCGGCCAAATATCCCATCGTGCTCACCCGGTACGAGGGCATTGAGTGCATGAACCGCTCGCCCATGGTCTATGCCCAGGGCCAGGCGAACATCGCCCTGACCGGAAGTGGCACCCTGGACGCGAACGCCACTTCCTCCTGGAACAAGGGGTCGGACCGGGCCTGGCTGGAATCCCGGATCGCGGCGGGCGTGACCGACCCGGCCAAACGGGTCTTTCCGGGTTCCGGGCATACCGCCCGGTCCACCTTCATTGAGCCCTACAACTGCGACACGGTTCTCATCCAGGGCGTCACCCTGAAAAACCCCAAGTTCTGGCAGATCCACCCGACGCTCTGCAAGAACGTGACAGTCGACGGTGTCAGCACCGACCCGAGCACGGCATCGTCGAACACCGACGGCTGCGATCCGGAGTCGTGTGATCACGTGGTCATCACCAACTGCAACCTGGGCGCACACGACGACAACATCGCCATCAAGTCCGGCCGCGACGAGGACGGCCGCCGGGTCAACGTGCCCTGTCAGAACCTCGTGGTGGTCAACTGTGCGATGAACGGTAACTGGGGAGCGATCACCTGCGGCTCAGAGCAGACGGGCGGTATTAGGAACGTCTACGCCTACAAGTTGAATGTCACCGGCGCGACCAAGTTCGCCCTGTACGTGAAGTCGAACACCAAACGCGGCGGATTCTCCCAGAACATCAACCTGGACAGCGTGTCCGGGACGTTCCAGCGTTCCGTCTTCTTCGTCACCACCACCTACAACAACCAGACCGGGAACTTCCCGCCCGCCTTCGGCCCCTTTGCCATCAGTAACTCCTCCTGTACCAAGGCCGAGCGGGTGTTCGACGTCAGCGGGCTGTCCAAAGCCCACATCAACGGGCTGGTCGCCACCGACTGCAAGTTCGCCGGGGTGACCAACACCTCGAACATACTGAACAACGTCGACGGCCGGAAGTTCACTAACGTGACCATCAACGGAAAACCCATCTGACCCTCGGCGTGTCGCGTTCCCGGCGCGCCCAAGTGTCGCGTTCCCGACGCGCCCAAGAAGACCCGGTAGTTGCGAAGTAGTGGTAGTGGCGATCTATAGTCTGCATAACACCCGCGGCATTCCATCCTGTGGGAGTTACCCGTTGTCACCACTGTCACAAATCGAGGTAACCTTTAATGGCTCAGAGGGTCACCGTCCAGTTGGTTGATGACCTCGACGGCACCGCCGCCGACGACATCAGCACCGTGAGCTTCGCACTCGACGGCGTGAGCTACGAGATCGACCTGACCGAGGCCAACGCCGAGAAGCTGCGTTCGGGCCTCGAGGAGTTCGTGAACTCGGCACGCCGTACGGGTGGGCGGGTCAAGCGCGGTTCGTCGCCGGTGAAGCGTCCCGGTTCGCCGGCGAGCCGGGAGCAGACCAAGGCAATCCGCGACTGGGCCCGGCAGAACGGCTACGAGCTTTCCGACCGCGGCCGCATTCCGGCCAACGTCATCGAGGCCTTCGAAGCCGCGCACACCGGCAAGAAGAAGAAGGGCGAGCCGGCCTTCTCCTCATGAGGTCCGGCTACTGGAAGTGGCGCTGGGGAGAGCCACTTCCAGCAAGGCCCTGTGTGTCCGGTGCCCGATCGCGATAGCCGGGCCGAGGCGGCCCCTGACGCCCCCGCCGGGGCGCCCAAAGACAACCAGTATTCGCGGCGCCCCGGCGGCGACGCCAGGAACCACCCCGATCCCGACTCTCATCGACCGGGGGCCTCGATCCACGACCAGGTGAATAAGGTTTGCGCATGACCCAGAGCGACTGCCTGTTCTGCAAGATCATCGCGGGCGAGATCCCGTCGACTGTCGTGCACGAGACGGACACCACGTTCGCCTTCCGCGATCTGCACCCGCAGGCCGCGACCCACGTGCTGATCGTGCCGCGGGCGCACTACACCGACGCGGTGGACCTCGCCAAGAACGCGCCGGCGCTGCTGGACGACCTCACGCTGGCCGCTGGGGAGATCGCCGCGCAGGAGGGCATCGCCGAGTCCGGCTACCGCCTGGTGTTCAACACCGGCGCGGACGCCGGCCAGACCGTCTTCCACACCCACCTGCACCTGCTCGGCGGTGAACAGTTGGGTCACTTCGGGCGCCCCTAGCCGGGTATTCGCTGCGCGCCCGCGCGGGATCCGGCTAGCATCGATAAGCAGCAGTTCCACCCAGACAGATCTTCGTGACCGAGCGCACCAGCGCAGAAAGCAGGCCAGAGGCCTCGTGGCCGGTACCGCACCAGGTGGCGCAGCCCACCCATCCGAGACTCCCCGCACCGGGAAGAACGGCTCGTCTCAGGTGGAACCCTCGGAGTCCACCGCCCAGTCCAGGTTCTCCGTACCGGACGCGGCCCTGCTGACGTTGCTGGGCTCGCGGGACGAAAACCTCCGCGTGGTCGAGGAGCTCCTCGCCGCGGACGTGCACGTCCGCGGCAACGAGATCACCCTCTCCGGCAACCCGGCCGACGTGGCGTTCGGCGAACGGGTCTTCGCCGAGCTGGCCACCCTGGCCGGCCGTGGCCAGCAGCTGGGGTCCGACGCGGTGCGCCGGACGGTGGCGATGCTGTCCGCGGGCACGGCGGAGTCGCCGGCCGAGGTGCTCAGCCTGGACATCCTCTCCCGCCGGGGCCGCACGATCCGGCCGAAGACGCTGAACCAGAAGCACTACGTCGACGCGATCGACAAGCACACCGTGGTGTTCGGCATCGGCCCGGCCGGTACCGGCAAGACCTACCTGGCGATGGCCAAGGCCGTGCAGGCGCTGCAGGCCAAGCAGGTCAACCGGATCATCCTGACCCGGCCCGCGGTGGAGGCGGGGGAGCGGCTGGGCTACCTGCCCGGCACGCTGTACGAGAAGATCGACCCCTACCTGCGGCCGCTGTACGACGCGCTGCACGACATGGTCGACCCGGAGTCGATCCCGCGGCTGACCCAGGCGGGCACGATCGAGGTCGCCCCGCTGGCCTACATGCGCGGCCGGACGCTCAACGACGCGTTCATCATCCTGGACGAGGCGCAGAACACCACGCCCGAGCAGATGAAGATGTTCCTGACCCGGCTGGGCTTCTCGTCCAAGATCGTGGTCACCGGCGACATCACCCAGATCGACCTGCCCGGCGGGCAGCGCAGCGGCCTGAAGGTGGTCCGCGACATCCTCGACGGCGTCGAGGACGTGCACTTCTCCACGCTCACCAGCGCGGACGTGGTGCGGCACAAGCTGGTCGCGGACATCGTGGACGCCTACGAGAAGTGGCAGGCGACCGCGGACGCCGGCGAGCAGCGGGACGTCCGCAGGCAGCGCACGGGCAGCGACCGCCGGGGCCGGTAGACACACAGTGAGCATCGAAAAGTGAGCATTGAGATAGCCAACGAGTCCGGTGTGGCCGTCGACGAGTCGTCGATCGTCGCGGCCGCCCGGTTCGCCCTGGACCGCATGCAGGTCAGCAAGCTGGCCGAGCTGTCGGTGCTGCTGGTCGAGCTGGACGTGATGGCCGACCTGCACGAGCACTGGATGGACCTGCCCGGCCCGACCGACGTGATGGCGTTCCCGATGGACGAGCTGGACTCGGCCCGCCGCCCGGACGCCTCCGAGGCAGGCCCGGCGCTGCTCGGCGACATCGTGCTGTGTCCCGCGTTCGCCAAGGACCAGGCCCGCAAGGCCGGGCACAGCCTGCTGGACGAGCTGCACCTGCTGACCGTGCACGGGGTGCTGCACCTGCTCGGCTACGACCACGCCGAACCGGCCGAGGAACGCGAGATGTTCTCGCTGCAGAACAGGATCCTCGCGGACTTCCGGACCGCGCGGGCCGAGGCCAAGCGGCTGGCCGCCCAGCGCAGCGCGGACGACAAGGTGCTCGGCGCGGTGGGCCTGGACGACACGCCCCCGCGGGAGAACCGCCCGCAGGATTAGCGGCCGTGTTCCAGATGTCCCGGAAAACGACCTAGCGGGAGCCGCGGTGACTGACTCCGCAACATTGCTTGTGGTCGCGGTGCTGCTGGTGCTCCTCGCCGGTCTGTTCGCCGCCGCGGACGCCGCGTTGAGCGCGGTCTCCCGGGCCCGGGTCGAGGGCTTGGCGCGGGCCGGGCGGGCCGGTGCGCGCCAGCTGCTCGCGGTGGTGATCGACCGGCCCCGGCACGTGAACCTGTTGCTGCTGCTGCGGTTGACCTGCGAGCTGGTGGCGACGGTGCTGTTCACCGTGGCCTGCCTGGACCTGATCCAGCCGGACGGGCTGGCCGTGCTGATCGCGGGTGTGGGCATGGTCGTCGTGTCCTACGTGCTGGTCGGTGTCGGGCCGAGGACTTTGGGCCGCCAGCACCCGTACAGCGTCGGTTTGGCCGCCGCGGGCCCGGTGCGGATGCTCGGGTACGTGCTCGGGCCGTTGAGCCGCCTGCTGATCGTCATCGGTAACGCGATCACGCCCGGCCGCGGCTTCCGCGAGGGCCCGTTCTCGTCCGAAGTGGAGCTTCGCGAGCTCGTCGACCTGGCGCAGGAGCGCGGTGTGGTGGACGAGGACGAGCGGGAGATGATCCACTCGGTGTTCGAGCTGCGCGCGACCATCGCCCGCGAGGTGATGGTGCCGCGCACCGAGATCATCTGGATCGAGCAGGCCAAGTCGGTGCGCCAGGCGCTCGCGCTGTCGCTGCGCACCGGGTTCACCCGGCTGCCGGTGATCGGCGAGAGCGTGGACGACATCGTCGGCGTGGTGAACCTCAAGGACCTGGTGGCCGCCTCGCT
>CBIMJO010000227.1:0-9891 GCA_966244135.1 uncultured Actinocrispum sp.
ATCCGCATCACCACCCGACGACTCGCATAGCAAGATCAGTTCAGAAACGGGCACTAAGACCTCCGGCTTGGCCAGAGCCGATACCGGCTCGAGACCTAGCTTCGGTTGGAACCGCGCTGGCTGGCGTGCACGTTCCAGTGTTCATAATTTGGTCAATCGGTTTGCCTGTTAGTCAGAACGTCGTCACCTTCGCCCCAGTCCTTATGGCCGGTAGATACTTGGTGTTTCATCGATGGTCGGCGGGCTGACCGGTATCTGTAAGAGTCGTGCGGCAAGCCTCGTTTCGTTGGAAACAATCCAGTCCGCCTGAGATGGTGGTGAATTTCTACTAGTCGACGAAGATGACTGATTGCAATGATCCTCGGCGAGACGGTTCTCGGGGTCATACGGGTGATAGAACGCGATGCTGCTGACGGTGTTCCATGCGAGTCGATCGCGTAGCTCAGCGAGCAGTTCGGCGATCGCTGCCAAAGCCCCGTATCGGATCTTCCTGACGCGCTGTGGTGGTGGCCTGCGATCACGCCGAGACGGATCTAGGTCTCACGCTGACTGAACCTCGCCGCCTCACTGATCCGTGTGCGTGCAACCGTGCCGTTGAAGAAGACGGCGTCATCGCCATGATCACTGATCCCGAACCATGGCGGTCTGTCAATTCGGCATATGAGTGACCACCTTCTGGCCATTATTTGGCTTACAAATTGCGTCAATTTCAGGTAGGCGATTCGACGTGAAGTCACGGTCCGGACACCGGGCGGTCTCGGCTTTCGTGATGTGTATCAACGGCGACTCATGTGGCGATGCAATCCTCGAGCGAGGGAGTAGAGATGAGGCAATCTTTCGGCGGCGTCGCTGCGGTTGTCGTGGCAGGTGTGGCACTTCTGGGCGGATGTGCCACCGGGCCGACATCAAAGCAGCAGGTGTGCGAGCAGTTCGATAAGCTGGGGAAGTACGCCTTGAGTGCCAATGGACTGATCGACAACCTGGTGTTCTACACCGCGGACGATCTGGCGGATGCGGCTAAACGTTACACCGGTCCGGAGAATCTGTCTGGCGATGCCAAGCTGCTGTCCGAGATAGCGGACTCGTCCAGCACCAACAATCTCGAACTGACGAATGCGACGACGCACATTGCTGATCTTTGTGGCTATCCACTGGGAATGGGTACGCTGCTCGGCGGCGATCGTGGACAGAACGCGCAGAGCGGAACCGCTGCCATACCCACGCGGCGCCCGCAGACTCCCACGTACACACCGCCGTCAAGCTCGGTCACGAGCACGGGGCCGACTCCGAGTTCTGATGACTTCCGGCGTGTCGACGGGCCGGCCGGGCTGTCGGTGACGATCCCCACGGCCTTCCAGCTGACCACATCCCCTTCAGCGGCTAACCAGCAGGCTGCTGATCCGGTCCATCCGGACGCGTTCTTGCGTTTCGGTGGTTCAGCGGCGCCGAAGACGACACTGCTCGCCGAGATAGAGGCAGGGGAACGCACTAATCCGAACGTCCGCAACGGTTACCAGCGGCTGCGGCTGACCACGGTCGACTTCCAGGCAACGACCGCAGTGGACTGGGAGTTCACCTTCATCAAGGACGGGCGCACCAGGCACGCCTACGGTCGGTACTGGCGGGTGGGCGGGACCGGGTACGTGGTGTACGCGTCAGCTCCCGTCGAGCAGTGGGACGCGCTTCAGCCGGCGTTCGACCACATGCTCACCTCCGCAGTGACGACACGATGAACCACGACGCCTACGACCTGGCGTCCCATTTGACGGATGAGCGCTGGGACGTGTTCCTCAGCAGCACTCGTCGAGACCGGCGCGGCCCCGTGGAAGTCGAACACGCGTTGAAAAAGGCCGGTCTCAAGGTCTTCCGGGACACCGCGATCGATGAGTTCGACGGGATCACCGGCGACATCGTCAGGGCACTCGCCGGATCGACAGTCCTGCTCGCCTACTACTCACGGGAGTTTCCCGCGCGATACGCCTGCCAGTGGGAGCTGACGGCCGCTTTCATCGCCGCCCAGCGAGTCGGTGATCCCCGTGACCGAGTGCTCGCCATCAATCCGGAAGCTCCCGAGTCCGGCCACATGGCGCCGATCGAGCTGGCGGACGCCAGGTTCTTCGGACCGGTTCGGACCGACGACGAACTCGCCCGCATGGTCAGCCGGGTGCGTGACAAGGTCCGGGCCGCCAAGACCCCGCTTGGTGCGTCCCGAGCTGGTGGACGGGCGGGCGAGCTGCCGGGGAGAGTGACCAGGTCGCACGACTTCGCCGGGCGCCACCCGCAGCTCTGGGCGATCCACACTGGACTGCACCGCAAAGCGACACCTCTGGTGAGCGATCCGGGCCTGCCACACGTCGCATTGGTGCGCGGTCTGTCCGGAATGGGGAAGACGAGCCTCGCCGCGCAGTACGCCTTCCTGTTCCAGGACGCCTTTCCTGGGGGGATCTTCTGGATCGGGCCGCTGCCGGCCCGCGGGCCAAGTGAGGTCCGCGCGGTATTCCACCAGGAACTTGCCGCGATCGCACGCGAGCTGGGGCTCGGCGTCACTGGCGCCCACCTTGACCACCTGCGCCGGATCGTCGCCGATCATCTTTCGAAGATGGGTGGACAGACGCTCTGGTTGATCGACGACGTGCCGGGAAGCATGATCCAGCAGGCACTCGACGAACTAGTGATCCCGTCGCAGCATGCCCACACGGTGCTCACCAGCCGGGACGGTGCTGTGGGATGGGACGTTGCCACAGTCGAACTGCCTGGGCTCACCAAGGATGAGGCCGCAGTACTGCTGCGCCGTTTTCTGCCCGACCACACGCCACAACTGCGGCAGGCGTTGGGCAAGGTTGTCGAACGCTGTGGCGGGCACCCGATCGCTGTCCGGCAAGCGTTGCGGACGCTGTACACCAGGCAACGTCCGACCACCGACGAAGACATGGTCACGCGGCTGAATGAAGCCGCGAGATCCGTTCCGGGATCTGTGACGGAGGCGATCAGCGGCCTGTCGGACTCGGCTCGCGCGATCGTGTCTGTCGCCGCTGTGCTGGCGCCTGCGCCGATCCCGCCACAGGTGATCACCGAAGTGCTTGGCATGCCGGAAGAAGAGGCTGCTGTGGCCGCTGACGAGCTGGCCGCCGCTACCCTGCTCCAGGTCGTCGACGGGTCTTGGGAAGTGCATGCCCTGATCAGCGCGGCCTGCCAGGACGGCCCGGAGATACCGCAACTGGCCGGCAAAGCCGCGAAACTGCTTGGGAAGTCGACCAACCGGCAGCTGATCCGGCACGCACTCGCGCTCGCGGCCCGCCAGGATCTGCCCCGCGAGGTCCGGATCGACCTGTTCCGCTCGGTCGCGGCCGGAGCCGTCAAGGATGGTGACCCGCACAGTGCGGCCACCATGTTCGCTGAGCTTTTCCAGCTCGGTGTCGGTAGGCTCGGCGACCTCGTCGACGCGGCCGGCTCGGAGATCGCGGCTGGGCGGTACAAGGACGCGTTGAAGCACGCACGGCAGGCCATCGAACGTGCTGAGAACGACGACAACCAACAGATCACGTATAGGGCTCGCGTGCTGGCGGCGCGGGCCCTGGACCAGTTGTGGGAACTCGGTGAGGCTGACGAGCTTTGTTGGAACCGGTTGACCGGCCGTCCGCTCCCCGGATGGTTGTCGCGCTCAGAACAGCTGGCCGACACCTTGGCACTCGCGACCGCCCACCGGTTGCGCGGCCATCCAAAAGACGGTGTAGCGATTCTGGAGCCGCTGCTGGCCGAGCTGCGATCGGCACCGCCTGGCGAGATCAAGGCCGAGTTGAAACCCGCCATTCAACTGGAATACGCCCGCTTACTCCAGGTTACGGGCAAGTCGCGGGAAGCGCGGCAGATCGCTGACGAGGTGGCCGAGACACTGCGGACGTCTGGTTTGGACAATCACGTCCGCCGCCTGGAGGCGCTCAGCATCCTGGCCGAGGCCACTTTGTCGCTCGACCTGACCGAGCTCAAAGCCACCCCTCACTTGTGGGAATGGGCGGAAAGCGAGCTGCGGCACCTCAAGGAGGTGTACGCACGCAACCTGGGTGAAGGCAATCTCCTGACCCTCGAAGCAGCAGTGCGCGGGGATCGGGCTTTGCTGGGAATCGGTCAGCCGAGAAAAGCTCTCGAGATCATGGCGGCCACCGCACAGCAGCTGGAGGAAGTGCTCGAAGCCGACCACCCGCTGCTCTGCCGGCTGCGGCACGGTATGGGACTGGCACACGGTCAGTTGGGCGAGTTCCAGCGCCAGGCGGAGATCTTCGCCGTGATTCTCCCGCTGCAGGAGCGAAGATTGGGCCCGCTGCATCCGGAGACCTTGGAAACCCGGCTCGACTATGGCATTTCACTGGCGTTGTGCGGTGACCGCGAGCGTGCAGTGCCTCTTGTGGACAGTGCGGCCAGCGGCCTGACCAAAGTGCTTGGCTTCGGGCCCGACATCGTTGGCCGTGCGAACGTTGCCCGCGGCATCGTGCGGCTGCCCAGGCTCGTCCTCAGGGGCATGTGGCAGCTCGTTCAGGTCTCTGGCCGTAAATAGGAAGGACGAACACGGATGGAACGTGCGTTGGGCAGCCGGTACACGCTGGGTGAACCGTTGGGCAGCGGCGCCATGGGACAGGTCTTCGCCGGCACCGACGCCGAGGGCGGGAACCACGCGTTCAAGGTGTTGCACGCCGACCTTACCCGCAACCCCGATGTGGTCACGCGGTTTCTGCAGGAACGCTCGATCCTTGTCGGGCTGCGGCATCCGAATCTGGTCGCGGTGCACGACCTCGTGGTCGAGGGCGACACGGTGGCGATCGTGATGGATCTCGTGCAGGGCGGGGACTTGCGGCAGACGCTGCGGGACTCCAGGACCTTGCTGCCTGCCGAGGTCGCGCGGATCGGTGCGGGCATCGCCGCGGCGCTCGCGGCCGTGCACGCCGCTGGTGTGGTGCACCGGGACGTGAAGCCGGAGAACGTCCTGATGGACGGGATAACTCCGAGACTGACGGACTTCGGGATCTCGAAGCTGGCGAACTCCAGCATGACCGGCCGCAGCACGCTACTGGCCGGCACACCGCAGTACGTGGCGCCGGAACTGGCTGAAGGCCACGAACCGACACCGGCCGCGGACCTGTACTCACTCGGCATTCTGCTCTACGAACTGAGTTGCGGCGTCACGCCTTTCGTCGGGAAGTCGCTGATCGCGGTGATCAAGATGCATGCGGAGGCCGCACCCGGCCGCCCCAACGGAATCCCGGACCCGCTTTGGGAGATGATCAGCTGGCTGCTGCGCAAGACACCACAGGCCCGGCCGCAGTCGGCCCAGCAGGTCGCCACTGTGCTGGAAGCGATGATCCCGGAACTGACGCACTATCCGGTCGCTTCCATGCTGACCACTCCGCCACTGGCTTCCCCGATCGCCCACGGTGCCACCACGCAGACAGCTTTGCCGTCAAGCGGCCAAGTCGTCCCCCACACGCCACCCGGCCCGTTGCCCACCAGACGCAAGCGCAAGCGTTTCCGTCGGATCGCCGTTGTCGTACTGATCGTCGTGATCGGAGCAGGCGGGGCTTACCTCGCCCTGCGACCGAATGCACCGTCGTCGGTGGCGGACTCTTCGAGTCTCCCGCCTGGTTCGACCGCCAGACAACAGCCTCAAACAGGGTCTGCTGTCCCGACCACCACCACGACGACTACCGAGCCGGAACTGACTGTGGCGCCCGACCTGGTCGGCAAGAAGCTCGCCGAAGCGCAGGACATGCTGCCCAAGTCGTTGCAAGTGGACATAGTGGACTCGATCGAGCAGACCGGCACGCCGGGAACGGTGATAGAACAGAGTCCGAAACCGGGGGAGCCGGTCGACGGCAAGATGAAGCTCACCGTGGCTCGGGAGCCCGCACAGCTCTACTTGGATGAGATGACCGCGATCAATCAGGACTGGAACGTCACCAAGGACCAAGTCGGGTCACTGGGCGGCAAGACCTATCCACACACCGTCGGGGCGGAGGTCAGCGGATGTTCTACCCGGCAGGCTCATTCGGTCGAGTACACCCTCTATAAGGGATATCGACGCTTCATGGCGACCGGCGGTATCGACGACACGTCCAAGGACACTGTGTTGAAGGTGCAGCTGGAGATCTTCGGAGACGGCCGCAAGCTCACCACGCAGATCCTCGAATACGGCAAGCAGGTGGAGATCACTGCCGACCTGAGCGGTGTGCTGCGGTTGAAGTTCCAATGGCAGGTGCAAAGCGGCGGGGAGAACTGCGGGGGTTACATGGATCTGGGCAATGCGCGGGTACTGGGCTTGCCCGGTGAGGTACCCACGTCCGGGGTTCCTGCGTCGGGTGGTTCGACTACAACAACCACGACGACAACAAGGTGATCGATGACGTCCTCCCTGTACGTCGCTCTGGGCGGCCGTTCGTGGACGTTCGACCCGCAGTCTGTTGTCACGGTCGGCCGCAGCGACTCCTGTGACATCGCGGTCGACGATCCCCGTGTGTCCCGCACGCACCTGCGGATCACCTTCCTGGACGGATGGGTGCTGACCGATTTGGGCAGCACCCACGGCACCTGGGTCGGCGGTGAGCGTGTCGAGGAGTTGCGTGTCACCGGGCCGGTCACAGTCAACCTCGCCGGGGCCTCGCTCCGGCTCCAGGTTGGTCGGCCACCGCGCGTGGACGTCGTCACTGTAGGGAGGTCGCCGGACAACGACATCGTTCTCGGCGATATCCGTGTGTCCCGCCACCATGCCCGGATCGAGCGCACGGACGCGGGATGGCGAGTGTCGGATCTCGGCGGCCGCAATACGACACTTGTGAACGCCTCACCCGTTCGTGAACCCACGCTTCTGTTCGAGGGGGACCGGCTTACATTCGGCGGTACTGACCTCGTCCTGCGTGGTGACGATTTCCGGCCCGCCGCTACGACGAACGCCGAACTGGTGGCGCGTAACGTCGGCTACCAGGTGGCTGGGCGCACCCTGCTGTCCGGCGTGGACCTGGACGCCGTGCCTGGCGAGCTGATCGCGATCGTGGGTTCGTCCGGCGCCGGGAAGTCCACTTTGCTCAAAGTGCTGACCGGCCGGTTGCGGCCGACCACCGGAAAGGTCAGCTACGGCGAATATGACGTCCACGACGATTTCGCGGCCGTGACGACTCGGATCGGCTTGGTACCTCAGGAAGATCTGGTGCACGCGAGGCTGACCGCGCGACAGGCCCTGACCTACGCGGCCATGTTGCGTTTGCCGGAG
The DNA here is from genome assembly GCA_966244135.1 of uncultured Actinocrispum sp. Taxonomy (GTDB): domain Bacteria; phylum Actinomycetota; class Actinomycetes; order Mycobacteriales; family Pseudonocardiaceae; genus Kibdelosporangium. Next base: position 7,256 of record CBIMJO010000227.1, read on the forward strand.
GACACCACGAAGGCGGAACGGGCTGCTGCTGTCGCCGAGGCCCTGACCATGCTGGAGATGGGTGCGCACGCGGACACCCAAATCTCCAGATTGTCCGGTGGACAACGCAAACGTGTCTCCGTGGCATTGGAACTGCTCACCTCACCGTCACTGCTCTTGCTGGACGAACCGACTTCCGGGCTGGATCCCGCCCTTGACCGACATCTGATGACCGGCCTGCGGGCGATCGCGGATGCCGGCCGTATCGTTGTCGTGGTCACGCATAACGTGAACAACCTCAACCTCTGTGACCGAGTCCTCGTCCTGGCTCCAGGTGGAGTTTCGCTGTGTGTCGGCAAACCCGGGGATGTGCTTCGGCGCTTCGGCACGAGCGACTGGGCGGACGTGCTGGGCACAACGGCCACGATCCCACCGCCGCCGTCCGCGCGGCGACTGCCCACTGCGTCCAAACGAGCCGTTCCAGCGCGACGGCCACCGCCGGTCCTCAGACAGGTCCGAACCTTGGCCGCCCGGCACGTGCGTCTGGTCCTCGCCGACCCGGGCTATGCGTTCTTCCTGCTCGCCTTGCCTATCGCGCTGGGGGTACTGGCACTGGCGGTACCCGGTGACTCCGGACTGCGTGAACCTGGTGAGGCAGGACAGATTCTGGTGCTGTTGTTCGTTGGCGCGGCCTTCATGGGCGGGGCCGCGTCCGCCAGGGAGGTGATCGGCGAACGCCCCATCGTGATGCGGGAACTGGCCTCAGGTGTCTCTCCATTGGCCTATGCCACCGCGAAAGCGGCGGTGTTCATCGCAGTCTGTGCCGTCGAATCGGCGCTGCTGGTCGGCGTGCTGACGGCCGTCAAGCCGCCGCCCGCGGCTCCGGTCGTGCTACCCCAGGCTGTGATCGAGATTTACCTTGCGGTCTGGGGAACAGCTGTGGCCTCCTGTTTGCTCGGCCTTCTTGGGTCCGCGCTGGTCCGCTCGGCCGAGCAGGCGATGCCTGTTCTCGTGGTCACAGTGATGGGTCAGCTTGTGTTGTGTGGCGGCATGATCCCCGTGACGGGCCGTGTCGTGCTGAGTGAGCTGTCATGGCTGGCTCCGGCGCGGTGGGGCTACGCCGCTGGTGCCGGTACGGCTGATCTGGCGACCGGTGCCGCCGCGCCGGTCGATAGGCTGTGGACCAGTTCGTGGCCGTGGTGGTCGTTGTCGATCGGAATTCTGGCTGTGATGGCGTCTGTCCATACAGGCTTGCTCATCCTGCGGATGCGCCGGCTCGCTCGCCGCTGAAAGGTTGCTATTTCCGGTACTTCCGAAACTTCTGACTATCGTCGTCCGTCGACGGCGCCGTTCACGTAGGTATAAGCCTGCCGGGACGGTTCGTGAGGTTAAGCGGTTGGTAGATACCCGGACGGCGAAGCCTCCGCAGCCACCAGGGGGTTGAGTGGCACATCCAGCCCATCAGCCTGGGCCCACCAGCGCGCAGCGTTGTCGTAGTCACCAGCCGCGCGGTGGCATTGCCCAAACCAGTCATGGAACGCGCCATTTCGTAGTCGTTTTCCATGTTCTCGGCAATGTCCAGGGCTGCCTCGTAGTCCCGTCCCGCATCGGCGAACCGGCCGGTCCGGTAGTGGATCCACGCGTCGCAGTTGATCGTCATCAGAATGTCGTGTGGGATCCGAGCCAGTTCCCGACCTTCCCGGCCTTCCCGGACATGATCCGTGGCTTCGTCGAACCTGTCCATCGCGGTGAGTACGAACGCCATACCGCGCAAAGCGATCGCGGCGTTACGCGGCCTGCCAGTATCTCGATACTCAGCAAGTGACAGTGAGAGGTCTCCCGCGGACAGCAAGGTCCAGGCGCGGCTCGATATCGCGTCGATGGCGCCATGTTCATCCCCGGCCTGCTTGAAGTACGCCCATGCACGGTCATGGCATTGGACCGCCTCGACAAGCTGGCCGACCTCCAGGTGGACCATCCCCAGGTTGTTGAGGATCATGCCGGCTCCGGCCACGTCACCGGACTGTTGCGCGCAATCGAGGGCGAGCTGGTGGGTGGCGATCCACTGCCTTACGGGCGGACAAATCGGAGGAGGTTCAGGCGCGATTCGTCAACCTGCGGCCCGCCACTTCGTACGGCATCGGCTGGCAACCCCACTGACGGTCTCCGTCGGGGAACTCAGCCACTTGGGATCCTTGCCATTGGCTTGAGAAGCGTCGCATTGGTCGTTCGCTTGGCAGCGCACGGTTCTGGCGATTTGGCTGCGCCTGCTCAACCGGTCCGATTGCTGCCGTTTCCGGCGTGACAGGACCCCCAGCGGCGACGGCTCCCACGGCTTGTCGTACCTCGTTCCAGGCCGGGGCGGGGCCGCTGCTGCCGGTGATCACTGGCAGCAGCGACGAGGGCTGGGATCAGCTTGGAGCACATAGCCGGCTATCACCTCTGGACTTACCGACGGTTCGAACGGTCCTGGTCGGAGCTCCCGCCGAAGTAGCCTTTGCGCTTGCCGAACGTGTAGAGGACGTAGCCGACGACACCGAACGGGATGACGAAGATGAACGCTGGGAACGTCCATGTGCCGCTGGTCTGGCTGGCCACGTAGAAGCCGTAGATCAGCAGGGCGAGGCCGCCGACGGCACACCACCCCCGGTCTTTCG